>CABTZM010000077.1 GCA_902489295.1 uncultured Collinsella sp. | reverse complement strand
GGCGGGATGGGCTTTGTTGCCTTAAAAGCCCTCGTCGTGCTCGCGCCCGGGGCCGACGGCCTCCCAAAAGCTCATCTAAAGCCGGGCGAAAAAGCCGCCGAGCCAGCCGATCGGCGCAAACTGCACCAGCGGGAACAGCGAAAACACCCAGGTCAGCAGGACGACTGCCGCCGCACCCGCAAAGTTGGCGATCCAGTAGTCGCGCTTGGTGATGACGCGCTTTTCGCACACCCACTGGCCGCACAAAAAGCCGATGTAGATCGCAAAGAGAAAGAGCAGCAGCGCAAGCACCACGAACGTCCAGCTCATGGGCGCTACTCCCCGTGATGGTGGCCGCAGCAGCACTCGTGGCCGTCGTCATGGCCGTGGCCGCCGCAGCACTCGTGGTCCTCGCCGTGATGGTGGCCGCAACCGCACTCATGGTCGTCGCCGTGCTCGCCGCAACCGCAACCGTCCTCGTGGGCACCGTGCTCCTCGGGGCGATACTGCGACCAGTCCAGACCGGCGGCGATGGCGTCGGCCTCCTCCTTGTAGAGGACCGTGATGGCCTGGGTGCCCAGCTTGGCGCCACCGATGGCGTCAAGCATATCGTAGAGCGTAAAGGCCACGTCGGCACCGGGCAGCGCGAGCTCGCGGTCGTCGGCGTAGGCAAGGGCCAGGCGCAGGTCCTTAATGAAGTGCTCGACCATAAAGCCGGGCTTGTAGTCGCCGTCGAGCGCCTTGGGGGCCAGGCTCTCCATGGCACCGGACTTGCCGGTGCCGCCCAGGATCATCTGGCGGGTCTTCTCCAGGTCAAGGCCGCTCAGCTCGGCAAATGCCATGGCGTCTGCCATGCCGACCATGCAGGCGCCCAGCGACACCTGGTTGGCGAGCTTGGCAGCCTGGCCCTTGCCGGCACCATCGAAGCAGCAGATGGTTGCCGCAAAGGTGGAAAGGATATCGCGGACCGGAGCGATGTCGTTCTCGGTAGCGCCAACGATAGCCGTAAGCGTGCCGGCGATAGCACCCGACTCGCCGCCGGTGACGGGACAGTCAAACGCCATGCGGCCGGAAACCTGGGCGGCCTCGGCAATGTCACGGGCGAGCTCGGGCGAGCTCGTAGTGAGGTCGATCAGCACCGCGCCGGGCTTAGTGCAGGCCAGCAGGCCGTCGCCCGCCAGGTAGAGCTCCTCGACCTCGGAGGGATAACCCACCATGGTAAAGACGACGTCGGCGTTCGCCACGGCATCTGCCGGCGTATCGGCCCAGACTGCGCCGTGCTCGATAAGCGCCGCCGCCTTGGACTTAGTGCGGTTGTTGACCGTGACGGGATAGCCGGCGTCCAGAATGTGGCCGGCGATGGGGGCACCCATGATTCCGGTGCCGATAAATGCGACAGAGAGCTTGTTTGCCATGAAGCCTTTCCTTTTGGGTTGGGTGTTATTACCAGGTTGAATACTCGGTGCCAGCGTTTGGGCTGTGAGTTGGGATCGATTACGGCCGCGTTACTTGCCTACTGACCGCGCACGCGGCGGGCGATGCGGTCGGAAAGCGACGCCTTGTCGGCGCGGTTCTTACCCCAAAACGCGCAGGCCACCATGCCGGGGCCCACGTGCGAGCCGATGGTAGGACCGACGGAGCTGCGAATGATCGTGACGTCGGCGCAGCCCTCCTCCTTGCGGATGGCGGCTTCGAGCCAGTCGCCGTCCTTTTCGGCATCGGCCGTCATAATGGCGATGGGCATGGTGCGATCGGGCACATAGTTCTCGCGGAACGACTTGAGAATGGACTTGAGCGCCTTCTTGCGACCGCGGTTGACGCCGATCAGCGACAGCGAGCCGGCCAGGTCGTAGGACAGCTCGGGTTTGACGTCGAGCTTTGCCGTGAGCTGTGCCGCCGCGGGCGGAATGCGGCCGCCGGCAGCCAGCGCGTCAAAGCTCTCGAGCGTAAAGTAACCGTGGACATAGGTCTTGGCCTCGTTTGCCCAGTCGACCAGCTGCTTGGCGGTCAGCCCCGCCGAACGCTGGCGCACGGCCTCAAGCGCCAAGAGCTCGCCGGTCGCACAGGGCAGAGCGTTGTCGACCACGTACAGCTCAAAGTTGGGATACTCGGCGCGCACGGCGTCCGCCGCCTGGCACGCGGAGTTGTAGCTCGACGACAGCGCCGAGGTAAAGCACAGGTAGACCGTGGGCGTACCCTCTTTGGCGCACTCGGTAAAGAACTCGATATAGCGACCGAGCGACACAGCCGAGGTGGACACGCGGGCACCGGCGCGCATGCGGTCGTAGAACTCCTTGGGTGTGATGCTCGACCAGATGTCATCCGTGCGCTCCTCGCCATCGATAATGAAGGGAAAACCCAAGATATCGACATCGAGGTTCGCAGCGACCTCGGGGCTAAAGTCGCAGCAGGTATCGACGACGATGCGGCAACGGTCAGAATGGCCGGTAGATGCAGCCTTGTCCATCAAAGCGACTCCTTACGTAAAAAGGCGGCCACCCGCATGGGATGGCCGCCAACCGTTAACTCATGCAAGTTAACGTATTTTACTCGTCAAGTGTTTCGATACGGGGCTTGATGATGCCATATCCACCATTCTTACGGTGATACACCACATTGATGAGGCCAGTCGTCGCGTTCTCGAACACGTAGAAGTCGTGGCCCAGCAGATCGGTCTGCACCAGCGCCTGCTCCTCAGTCATCGGGGTGACATCGATGACCTTCTCGCGGACGAGCAGGTCGTCGTCCTCCTCGGGCAGCAGCAGGTCGGCCAGATCCTCGACACGCTCGACCGGTGCAACATCCGCTGCGCTGGCACCACCCTGGCGGTTGTCCACGACCTTGGTCTTGAACTTGCGCAGCTGGCGGGTGACCTTATCGGCGGAGAGGTCGATGGCGGCGTACATATCTGCACCGTGCTCGGCAACGCGAATCACCGAACCGCGGGCGCGAACCGTAACCTCGACGATTGCCGGGTTGGGGTTCGAGGGGTTCTTCTCATAGCGAAGTACAACGTCGACCGTCATGGGCTCGATATCGAAAACCTTGAGCGCCTCGCCGATCTTCTCATCCACATGCGCACGCAGAGCATCGGTTACCGTCGTCTTGCGTCCAGAAACCTTGATATCCATACGTGGCTCCAATCTGCCTCGGGGACTTACTGTACTGGCTATGTACCCATTGCCGTGCATTTAATCACGCGGATTCCCAAAGACCCGAATAACGATTGCTTGATACCGCATACCGAAGTCTCGCACTTTTCTGTGGCAAAGTGCGCTATAGGAGGGAGCCGGCGACTTTGTATTTGGTCCCGAAAATTGGCTTTGACCTGCTGGTTTTATAGAGATGAAAAAGCCGGGCTCCCCTATTGGGGAAGCCCGGCAGTGCGTGTTGAAACCGTGAAGGGGCATCTCTCCTAGCGCATAGGAGACGCCACCCCTAGCAATAACTAGCTATTAAGCTTGTTAATGTCGTCGTCGGTGATGGTGTCTTCCTGGCTGGACGATTTGACTTCGGAGGATGCGGTCTCATTGTTGGAATCGGAGGACTCGCTGCCGGAGGATGTGGTCTCGCTGGACTCAGAGTCGCCCGGCTGCACGTTAGCGCCCGAAACCGTCTTAGTGGTGAGGTCGTAGGGCATCGTGCCGTACCAGACGCAGTGGACCGCCTCGAGCGTGCCGTCGGCCGTAATACCGTCGAGGGCATCGCTCACGGCACGACACAGTTCGTCATTGGACGAAAGGCCTGCAACACCAAGCGTCGAGGGCGCCTCGAGCGCACCGACATAGGAGATCTCGCTCATCAGTCGCGCAAGGTAACCGCCAGCCGTGGAGTCGCAGATCACATAGTCGACCTCGCCGGACTCGAGCGCCTCAAAGCACTCGTTGATGTTGGAGTAAGTCTTTTGGTTGGCGGTGATGCTCTGCTTAGCAAGCGCCTCCTGCGAGGCCGAGGACATCTGGATACCCAGAGTAGACGTGTTAAGGGTATCGGTGGAAACGCTCAGCGACCCACCATCGCTGGTTTTACCGAACACGGAAGCGGCATCGTACAGGCAGGTGCCGAGCGAGCTAACGTCCCCGTCCGTGGAGTTGATCTCGCCGATAAAGATATCAGCCTTTTTGTCACCGAGCGCGGAACCTGCCGAGGACGCATCGACAAAGGCGACCTTAAGGCCCATGCGGCTTGCGAGGGCGCGGGCAGCGTCGACTGCATACCCCGTGAGCTCGCCGTCAGCGCCCTGCATGGCCTGCGGCGCATCGGAGGTATCGAGGGCAACCGTCAGGGTACCGGGGGTGACCAGGGCATCATCCGACACCGCGGGCGTGACGGTCTCGTACTCGATCTGGTCGATCGTGGGAGTCGTGAACGTAGACAGCGGGTTGAACGCGCATCCGCTCAGGCCCAAAACGGCGATGACCGCTGCGGTCCCAGCACCTAACCGAGCCGCGTGCATCAAGCTGCCCCTCACCATGTCCACTACCCTGCCTTCTGTGTCGTATACGATCCGTGCGTTGCGCGGAATATCAGATTGTTCCCACCAGCTGACCTGGTATTTGACCCCACACTTGCGCACCGGGGTGTTTGCTCGGGAGGCCGCAGCCACCTTCACGACTGGCCCGCTCGCCCGCGAGGCGGTATTGCCCCAAAGAAAGTAGAACGGACGGTGCGGCTTACATCTAGGACGCGCCATGATCGCGCCGCGCGCACGCGGTCGCTTACGTGGATCCCTTTGACCGCGTCTGTCTTGGACTAGGACGGGCATTTCGTCCGTCCGCAACCACAGCCTGGTAGGAACGTAGCGCATTATAGCTAAGTTCAAGCTAAAGTTTAAGGTTAGGGGCGTCATTCGCATCGCGAGTACAGATTTCGCAGGTCGGAGTGGGCGATTCGTGCCCCTGTGAAGCCCAGAGCTCCCCTATGGGGAGCTCCGGGGCACCCTTCCTAGGGTGCTGTGGCCAAAAAATGGCAAATATGAGTACTGTCACCAATTTAGTAACAGGCAATTTTGGCCTCTCGGACAGATTTTGCGCTCAGTGTCGCCAACCTGATGCTTAGTTATTCCACATTTGTTTATTATCTTCTTACTTTATGCCGCCTCCGAGTCCTAAATTCCTTGATTTTGCTGTTACTGAATTTGTAGCAGTACTCATATTTGCTATATTTTGGCCAGGGCTATGATTAACCCCCTATTTTCGACGTGAATTAGACCAGCTTAAGCCCAAAACACGCCCGCAGCGTGTTAAGCAACGCCTCTTGCTTCTTCCTGCGGGCATCGACACGATTCCGGTACCGCTTTCGCATGCGCTGGTGGATGCGCCATGCGAGCGCTTCCATCGCTTCCATGTCGCAGAGCATTTCGTTGTTGACCGTCGCGACCTCGATTCCCATAGTAATCAAGCCCGTGTTGCGCTTTTCATCATGGATACGTCCCCTCCGAGAAGAGTGGCCCAGCTCACCGTTGTATTCCAGGTCAAACCGGGCTGCTTCTTGATACGCATCGCAAACTGCATGAGGCATCCCCGAGATTGCCTGCGCACGGTCATCGAACTCGATCTTATAGTCGGCCTTAAAAGGTCCGCAGGCAAACCCGCCATAGGAAAACGGAAGCGAAAACAGGGCGAGCATGATGCACTCCATGGGTGAGCGCAGGTTTTCCGAAAGATAGGGACACAGACGCTGCAGTTGTTTGGCCGTGTTCCCCTTGTATACCGCGAGATAATCTGCCAGACGATCGGGCATCAGCGCCGGCTCGACTTCAAAGTAGCCCACGTCTGCTGGCTGGTCCTTGTCCTTTGCAAGTTTATTCGTAACAGGCGAGGTGTAGGGAGGCAGATACTTCCCGCGGTCGCTCAGTGAAATCTTAGAGCACAGCTCCTGGGCCAGGGCAAACGCCTGGATGCAGCCGACCTCGCGCGCAACGGCAACACAAAGGGCCTCGGGAGATAGGCTGTACACCCCCGGTTCCACCTCTAGAATCGAGCCGGCGGGCAACCCGGAACACACGGACCAGCCTACGCCAGGCATGCGGCGGCGCTGCGCCGCAGATCCCACCAGCAAGCACAGATCTTCTTGTACCTCGCCACTTTTGGCTCCAATTCGCACCAAGTCGGGAAGATAGATATCCTCGGTCGAGGGCGACGACGTGCGCAGCACACGGCGCTCTTCATCGGGATTAAGGTCCTTCCAGCTGATATAGCCCATCTGCCGGCGCTCGGCGCGCATCATGCGCAGCGCTGAAGCGCCTGTTAGGATTACGGAAGCCGCTAGCTGTTCGCCTGTCGGCTCGTTGCGCCGCTCAATCTTCACTGCCACAAAACCACCCCTACCAAACACGTGCGATAGCGAGGCCATCGACTGCCGCAGCGCCGGCACGCTTGAGCTCCGCCGAGGCTGCTGCCATGGTCGCGCCCGTGGTAATGACATCATCGATAAGCAGCAGGCGGCGGCCGTGCACGTCCTCAACCGTCTCGTACATGCCTTGGGCACGCTCGCGACGCTCCTCACGACCGAGTTCGCGCTGGTCGCTATGCCCGTACTTGACGAGGGCATCGAGCAGGGGAACACCCGACAGCTCGCAAAATGGGCGCGCAATGGCCTCCATATGATCAAAGCCACGCCGCCGAAACGCTGCCGCCGTCGCAGGCACAAACACCACCGCATCCGCACCGGACAGCACACCTCCTAAGCGTTCGGGCGCTACGACCTGGGCATGCAGGGCGGTGTCGTAAAGCAGCTCCGCCAGATACGGCGCCAGGCGTCGCTCGCCCGCGTCCTTGTACGCTTTAATGATGCGCGGCAGCGGATGCGCATAGACGGAGCACGCCAGGCAGCGGTCGAGCGCCTCCGCCATTGCCGAGGACGTGCCCTCGACCGAACACTCAGTGCACAGCAAATCCCCAAACGGGGCGCCGCATCGGGTACAGCTATGACGTGGGTCGATGAGCGTGAGCGCGGCCAGGCAGTCTTGGCAAATAAGCGCACCGGCGCGCTCGCAGCCGGCACATCGTGTTGGCGACAATACCTCGAGTGCCTCGCGTGCCGCCCGCTCGGCAAACGGCAGCAATTCGTCCGCAAACGGTAGGGCGCCGGCACCCTGCAGACGGCTCAATTTTTTCAGATGGCTCTTCAAGACACAACCCTCCCTACGTTCGGTCGCAGGGAGGGTTGTTGATTCAGCGCTATGGTACCCCGACGCGATTGGGGTAAGGCGGGTTAAATCCGCTCGCGGGCGTTATTCGCCGGCGGGCGGTTGTGGTGCGGCCGAAGACGGGGTCGAGCCCTCGCCACCATTCTGGCGCGGCTTGCGGGAACGGCGACGGCGGCGGCGCTTTTGACCCTGGTCGGCCGAGCCCTCGCCACCGCGATCCTCGCGCGGCTCGCGCTCGTCGCGAGCGGCGCCACGCGAAGCCTTGGCAGCCGCTCCCCCGCCATCTCCGGGACGCCGGCGCGTGACCTTGACCTCGCCATCCGAGACCTGATCGGCAACGGAGGGCACTGAGGGCTTCTGTTGCGTGCCCGAGGAATGGCGACGGCGCGGACGCGGCGCGCGCTCATCCTCGCCATGTGACTTGCCGCCCTTGTCGGCAGGCGCATCGGAACCCGAGGGACCCTTAGAAGCGGCACCAGCCTCGCGAGCAGCTGCGGCGCGGAAGGCATCCTCGCGCTCCTCGCTCGACAGGTGACGGCGGCGACGGCGCGTGGGGTTCATGCCACCGCCGCGGTTTTGCTGCTGAGGCTGCTGAGTCTCGCGCTCGCGGGAGGAGTTCTTGTCTGCAGCTGCAGCCTCGCCGACATCGCCCGAGCCCGCGCGCTTGCGACGACGACGGCCACCGGCGGCCTCCTCGGCCTCGGGTGCCTCGGCCTTACCACGGCCCTTTCCGCGGCCACGGCCCTCGCCCTGGCCCTGACCGGCGCGAGCATCGGATTCAGCATCGCGACGACGGCGCTTGGGCATCGAAGTGCCGGCCAGACGGTCGGCACTCGACAGGCCATCGCCCACGTCGACGCCGTTCTCGCGATCGAGTTCCATGAGCGCCAGGCGCATCTCGGGCGACTCGATGCGCTCGAGCACATCGCGCGTCACGCAGTCGGGGCGGCAATTGCAGCCTTGCTCGGCAGCCTTCTTCTTGCAGCCCTCCGAGCAGGTCATATCGGCCAGGTTGACCTTAAAGACCTTGCCGTTCTCCAGGCGCAGCACCAGCTGCTCGCGCGGCGTGTCATATTCCTGAATACGCGCCTTGCCGAGCGGCGTATCGATAAGCGTCTTCTTTTTGGGCGCGCGGCTCTTAAAGTCCTTGTACGCTTCGAACTCGTAGCGCAGGCAGCACATCAGGCGGCCGCACACGCCGCTGATCTTGGAGGAATTGAGCGGCAGGTCCTGCTCTTTTGCCATGCGGATCGAGACGGGCTCAAACTGTCCGCCAAAGCGCGTGCAGCAGAGCTCCTGGCCGCACTGGGCATAGCCGCCCACCAGGCGAGTCTCGTCGCGCACGCCGATCTGGCGCATGTCGACGCGAATGTGCAGCGTCGAGGACAGATCCTTGACGAGCTGACGAAAATCGACGCGCTCCTCGGCCGCAAAGTAGAACACGGCCTTCTCGCCGCCAAACAGGTACTCGACGCCGACCGGCTTCATCTCGAGGTCGAGTTCTTTGACCAGACGGCGGAAATCGACCATGGCCTCGTCGCCCTGGATGGCAAGATCGTCGGCAAGCTGCAGGTCAATGTCGCTCGCCACGCGCAGCACGGGCTTGAGCGGCTGACCGATCTCGTCTTGCGGCACCTCGAAGGGATCGGCCGTAACCAAGCCGATCTCGGTTCCGCGCTCGGTGGAGCAAATGGCATAATCGGCCTCGAGGATATCCAGGTCCTGCGGGTCAAACCACAGGTCGCGCGAGGCGTAGGTAAACTTAACGGGTACGACTAACGGCATTTCAGTGCCTTCCTGATATCGAACAGCATGACCTCGATGGCCAGCTGGGG
>CABTZM010000076.1 GCA_902489295.1 uncultured Collinsella sp. | reverse complement strand
GGAGGCCGACTGCTGTTATCTCAGTGCCTTGGGAGACTGGGGAGAGTCGATTTCTCCTGGGGACGGCCCCGGGAGCTGGGGTAACTTATTCGGGCCCGGCATTCAGAAAAGTCAGTGCAGCAAAATGGCGATGCGGATGGGGTTAGCGCTCGTAGATGAGGTTGCCGGCTAGGTAGGTGGCTTGGACTTTGGTGGCTTGGAGCTCTTGAGGGTCGATGGTGAGTGGGTTTTGGTCCAGGACTACCAGGTCGGCGTATTTGCCGGGTTCTAGGCTGCCGAGGTTTTGCTCGTCGCCCGCTGCATAGGCGCTGCCCAGGGTGTAGTTGCGCAGAGCCGTTGCCGCATCGATACGCTCGCTCGGCAACCAGCCGCCCTCGGGCCAGTGGCTTTTGGGGTCTTGGCGCGTAATAGCCGTGTAGAGCACGTTCATGCTGGTAACAGGCGTGATGGGGCTGTCGGTACCGAAGGCTTGGCGAATGCCGCGCTGCTTATAGGTTGCAAACGGCCACATGATGCGGCTGCGCTCCATGCCCAAATCGCGCTCGGGGCCGCCCGGGTCGAGCGTAATGTGACAGGGCTGGCTCGAGGCAATCACGTTGAGCTTGCGCAGGCGATCGATGTCCTGGGGCAGGAGATTCTCCAGATGCTCAAGCGTATTATGGCCGTGTTGGGGCAGGCCGTAGAGCTCTTCCGCCTCCTCGAAGATATCCAGCGCGGCATGAATCGCACCGTCGCCGATGACGTGGATACGCACGGTGTGCCCGCGCTCCGCAGCAGCCAGAACCAGCTTGCGCATGCGCTCGACGGGAACTGTCAGACGGCCCTGGTCGCCCGGGAAGCGCGGATTGGTATAGGGCTCGGTGAGATACGCCGTGTGTTCGCTCGACACGCCGTCGAAGAACTGCTTAAAGCCCGGTGCCGAGAGCAGCACATTGTTCGCGTAACGTGCATGCAGCTCTTCCAAGCGCGACTGGTCATCCAGCAGCGTGGGGAACAGATGGGCTCGGATGCCCAACTTGCCGGCTGCCTGCAGTTTGTCGTAGACGTCGTCGCGGATAAAATCGCAGCCCGGCATGGGCATGAGCGACATATCGCATATCGAGGTGATGCCCCGCTCGGCCATACGCCTCATTTGATCGGCGTAAGCGCTTGCGATGCGATCCTCGCCCAGCCACTCAAGGCAGCGCGGTAGCAGCTGCATAGCAGCTGCCTCGTGAGCAATGCCCGTGAGCTCGCCGTTTGCGTCCTTGTCGTAGCTGCCGCCCGCCGGCGGCTCACTGTCGCGCGTGACGCCGAGCGCCTCGAGTGCACGGCTGTTGAGCCAAAGCGTGTGCCCGTCGCCCGAATACATAACGCAGGGACGATCGGGGAATGCCGCATCGAGCGACGCCTTGCTAGGATGCTCGGGCGGGTCCCAACGGTAATCGCGCCAGCCCTGCGTCACAACCCAAGCGTCGTCGGGCAAGTCCTGGGAAAACTCGAGCGCATGTTGCACCAGTGCCGCCTCGGACGTGCCCATATCCATGAGCATGTACGGCGAGGAACCGACCGAGGTATGGAAGAAGTGCAGATGAGCGTCATGAAAGCCGGGGCAGACAAACTGCCCGCCGTAGTCGATAACCGACGTGGCGGCAGGAGCGGCGGCGATCACGTCATCGGGCTCACCGACTGCGACGATACGGTCGTCTGCGATGGCAATCGCCAGCTCGCGGGCGGTATCGATGCCGTCTTGCGCGGTAAAGACGTTCTTGGAGCGGATAATCCGATCGATATGTTGCATGGGCATCCCCATCTCTGGCAGGAAATTCAACACCCCCGAGTGTACTCCCCCGCCCTTGTAACAAAACCCCAAGCGGCAAACGGCAACTTTACCAGCCCTAGCGGCAGGTGGCATACTGGAGAGAGCCTGTACGATTTTGCGATCAACCCAGCAAGGAGCAAATCGACCATGACGAAGACCAAGGCACAGCAGATTATGGCGGCGACCGAGGTGCGAGCGGCTGACGACGTCACCGCAGCCATCCAAGATATCGCTACCGAGTTTGAACCCTATATCATCAAGCAGCGCCGGCACTTCCATAAGCACCCGGAGCTGAGCCTTGCCGAGGAGCGCACGACCTCCGACATCGCCAACCAGCTCGACGCCATGAATATCCCCTACGAGCGTCCCCTTAAGACGGGCCTTGTGGCGACCCTTCGCGGCACCGCGCCCGACTCCTATCGCGAGGACGGCACGCCACGCCGCCGCATCCTGCTGCGCGCCGACATCGACGCCCTGCCCGTCACCGAGCAGACCGGCGAAGAGTTCGCCAGCGTCAACGAGGGCTGCATGCACGCCTGCGGCCACGACTGCCACATCGCCATGATGCTCGGCACGCTGCAAATCCTGCGCCATATGACCGACGACATCCACGGCGAAGTCCGCATCGTCTTCCAGCCCAGCGAGGAAAACGGCCAGGGCGCCAAGCTCATGATCGGCACGGGCGTGCTCGACGGCGTCGATGGCGCCTACGCCGCGCACATCTGGAGCGAGGTTGACGCCGGCACCGTGAGCTGCGAGCCCGGTCCGCACATGGCCAATACCGACTGGTTCCGCATCGATGTTCGCGGCACCTCATGCCACGGTGCCATGCCCCAGCGCGGCCACGACGCCGTTATGGTGGCCGCCGAGATCGTCAATGCCCTGCAGACCATCGTTTCGCGCGAGATCAGTCCCTACGAGCCGGCCGTCATTACCGTCGGCGAGCTGCACGGCGGAACCGCGCGCAACGTTATCGCCGGCACGGCCTACCTCGCCGGCACGGTGCGCACCTACGGCGATTCGACCCACGAGGAAATGCCGGAGCTTATGCGTCGCATCGTGGAGCATACCGCGGCCGCCTTGGGCGCCGAGGCAGAGCTCACCGACTACACCATCGCCAACTACAAGGTCGAAAACGACGCCGCCTCGAGCGAGCGCTGCCGTCAGGCCGTAATCAAGTGCTTGGGCCCCACCGGTCAAGGCCATTACCGTGGCACGCTTTCGGGCGAGGATTTTTCGGAGTACCTGCGCCGTGTACCGGGCGTGCTCGCCTTTGTAGGTACGCGCAACCCCAAGATTGGCGCCACGTACGCCCAACATTCCTGCTTCTACAAGATCGACGAGTCGGTGCTGGCAAAGGGCTCCATGGTGGCTGCCCAGTATGCCATCGACTTTTTGGCCGAGCCCACACAAGAAGAGCTCGACGGCCCCACGATTACCGCGGTCGCCGAAACCAACCCCGACCTGGCCGCCAAGTTGCGCTCTGCCAAGACCACGGCCGCCGAGGCCCGCGACGCCATGCACGATGCCCGCACCGCCCGACACGCCGCAATCAAGGGCATCCACGATGCACGTGTCGCCGCTCGCCGCGAGGAGAAGCACGACGAGTAGTCGATCCACGACCATCTCGCAGTCATAGCCGCATCGCGATATCAAAGCGGGGGCGGACGCTTCGGCACGTCCGTCCCCGCTTATTTGTCAAGCGCTATTTCTACCGTTTCCACCCCGTCCCCAAATGGCAGGTGGCAGGGTTACTCGTCCTGCGGGTCCTCGTCGGAGCTTGGCGCAGGCTCGGGCTCAGGCGCAGGCTCGGGCTCAGGCGCAGGCTCGGGCTCAGGCGCAGGCTCGGGCTCCGGTTCCGGCATGGGCGCGGGCTCGGGCTCAGGCACGGGCGTGGGCTCAGGCTCAGGCTCAGGCTCAGGCACGGGCTCGGGCTCGGGCTCGGGCGCAGGCGCCGGCGCCGCAGCGGAATCGGATACGGGCGCTGCGTCGGCGCTAAAACCAGCCGGAGCAGACTTCTTCTCAAACGGCAGCACAAAAGTCAGGACGTCGTCCTTGTCCTCGTCGGCCCACTCGCTTGCGTAGCGCGCAACCCAATAGCCAACGGCACGGTGCTTGAGCATCTTGCCAAAGACCGTGAGGAATACCGTGACAAACGCCGTCAGCACCAAGAACAATACGAGCGTGATGCCACCGCCGGTAACAAGCGCCTCAATAGCCGTAGGACGGTAGTAGTAGCTATACATACCGACAGAGGCAATGGTGCCAAAGACGAACGTCAGGATCCAGGTGACAACGTTGGCGACCAGGCCCGTCAAAAACTCGGGAAGGAACGAAGCGCAGAACAGTTTGGTCTTGTTGTGCTTAAAGGCGGCCCAGACCTTATCGAGCGAAAACGCGCTCTCGACACGACCGGTCACCGCAAAGTGCATCACGGCAATGTCGGCGAACATCTTAAAGAAGACCCCCAAGACCGCCGTGGCAATCATAGCCAGGACAAGCAGGCCAAGCGAGCCGAACAGCGCTGCCTCGAGTGCATAAGAGCCGTAATACGAATACGAGCCCGCGGCGCCAATTACCACGCTCTCCACCAGCGAAAGCACTACACCGATAACGGGAATGGCAGCGATAACCTCGAGCACGACCGAGATAACGCTCGAAAAGACTCCGAGGCCAAACGACGTGGAACGCATGAGTGGACGATCCATACCGTCATCAACCTTGAGCGACAGATCGCGACCCCACTCAATACCAAAGCCGGAACCACACACGCTCGCAATGCAAGCTGCCAAAAAGCCGATGGCAGCCGCGATACCGCCGATAACGGGAATGAACAGCACGAGCACCGACACAACACAAATCAGCGCCGGCAAAAAGGCGATCTGGCACACGCGCTGCAGCACGCCCGGCGTCTTGGTCATGTCCTCAAACGCCTGAGCCACACAGCCCTTGGACGCATTCGCCACGGGCGGTTGCGGAACAAACTGCTGGGGCTGACCCTGAGGGGCAGAGGCTGCGGCACCGGCATTGGGGGCACCACACGCACCACAGAACTTATCGTTGTCGCCCATGGGGGCACCACACTGCGAACAGAACATCGAGATCATCCCTTCGTATCTTGAGCGAATCATCTGGATCGCAAACGATGTCTTTGGCATCATTATCACCCAATGTGGGGACAAATACTCCAACATGACGCATTTGCAATGCGCAGGGCGCTATTCGATTGTTTGATAAGCTCGACCGCGTTAGTTCGTTCCGCGGAAACCCTTGCCGACGATCTCGGAGCTGTCGACAATCGTGATAAAGGCACCCGGATCGATCTCGCGCGCGTAGCGACGCAGTTGCACGGCCTCGCGACGGCTTAGCACGCTCATGATCACCGTCACGCACTTGCCCGAGAAAGCACCGTAGCCGCGGCTGATAGTCGCCGTGCGGTTGAGATGTTTGACGATAAACTCCTCGACCTTAAGGGGCTCGGAACAAATGACCGTGCAGACCTTACGAAGGTGAATGCTCTCAATGGCTTTGTCGACCACAAGCGTCTTGGCAAACAGGCCGAGCACGCAGTACAGACCGACGCGCGGACCGTACAAGAAGGCCGCGATGGTCACGATGCCGATATCGACCAACAGCAGGGCGCGGCCAATCTCGAGCGTCGTGCGACGTTTGAGGATCATGGCGAGAATGTCCGTGCCGCCCGTCGAGGCACCAATATCAAAGACGATGGCGCTGCCGAGCGCCGGCAGAATCACGGCAAAGCACAGGTCGAGCCACATATCGCCCGTCATCGAGACATCGGTCGGAATAAAGAGCTCAAACAGCGAAACATAGGCGGACAGCGCAAACGAGGCAAAGACACTCCACAGGATTGCCTTGCGCTCCAAAAAGATAAAGCCCAGAACGACCAGGACCGCATTGATAATCCACATAAAGACGCCGACGGGCAGGGTCGGGAACAGCGTGGACAGAATGACCGACACGCCCGAGGTGCCGCCAAAAGCAAAGTGATTAGGGGTTTTAAACGCGACGATGGCAAAGGCCGTGAGGATCAGGCCCAAATTGAGCTCGGCAAAAAAGCGCGGAAAGCCCGGCTCCTGGCTGCGCTTGCGACCAGCGCGCTCGCCCCGCTCGATAACATCGCGATCAACCACGCGCTCCATCGGCACCACGGGAGGACGATGCGCCTCCTCGGCAGCACGCGACGCCGCCTCTGCCGCGGCGGCCTCAATTGCCCATGCCTTGCTTTCTGTTTCGTGCTCGTCGGCCATTACGGCAACCCCTCGTTAACAATTTGGAAACAATGCGCCCATTAGAGTAACGCGGAACGTGGGGATTGCAACCCTTAGTTAGACGAGCGGTATGACTACATCGGGAACGTACAGAAACGGCCGGCCACGCTTTTGCTTGCGCGGTCGGCCGTTTAACGTTTTCGCAGATAAAACCTGCCAAAACAAACCTGTCCCCTTTTGGAAGGTTATTCGTGCTGGCTGGTGCGATGCTCGTACTCCTCGGGGGTGATGACATCCTCGATGCGCAGGTTGACGCCCGCCACCTCAAGGCCGGTCATCGCGGCAAGGCGCTCGGTGACACGTGCCTTGACATCGTCGAAGATCGCGGGCGCATAGGCGCCGTACTCGATGATGACGGAGATGTTGACGACCACGCGATTGTCATCGGTGACCTCGACCGTCACGCCCTTGGTCAGATTCTCGGCACCAAACTGCTCCTGCACAAAGTGCATAAGGTTACCCTTCATGCCCAGAACGTGCGGAACCTCGCGAGTGGCCATGGCAACGATCTTCTCGATCACGCCGTTGGAATAGGTCAGCGAGTCCTCGGACTCGTCTGCTTCCTCGTCGTCCTCATCCGTATCGGACTCGGCCTCGACGAGAGCCTCGTCCTCGAGCGTCACATCCTCAGCTTCGGCGACGACCGCCTCGTTCTCCTCGAGCTCGGTATCGGCTACATCGACCTTCGTATTAAAAGCCATGGTTCCTCCTTATGCCTGCCGCGGATGCGACAGTCGAATACATATTAGCGGCCGCTAAACAGACGGCCGAAGAAGTTGACGATCCCGTTCTCGCCGTCGCGAATTTGGCCGATCACAGCGCCGATCAGCACGAAGAATGCAATGACGAGCGTATCCCACAGGCCGAGCGTGAGCACCAAAACGGCGAGGATAAAGCCAGCGACGGCACCGAGCGTGGTGTTGGGATGACGCACAGCATAGCTCCAGATGGCAGCGCCCGTACCCTTGATGAGACCCATAGCCTCGTCAAAATCCGCGGCTGCCGCGTCTTGTAACTCGGTTGCCTCTGCTTTGGAATCAACAGGTTCGCTCGCCGGCGTAGCGCTCTGGTCAATCGTCAGGCGCGGCGTACGAGCGGTCTTATCTTGATTGGTATCACTCACCGGAAACCTCCACGGTCTGGACGGTAGTCTTGGACGGCAAAAAACGGACACGCGCGGTCGTACCCGGCGTGCCGAGCATGGTGTCGCAGGCCTTCTCGATGCGCTGCTGCATCGAGGTGGCAAGAGCGGCAACGTCCTTATCATCGAGCGCGATGGCCTCGACCTTAAAACGGACGTGCGAATCGTCGGAGCCTTGGACGCGGGCCTCGATATGCTCAACCATCACGCGGTCGTCGCGCTCGGCAGCAGCCCTGGCGCACGAAGAAAGCGCCGCAAGGGTAACCTCGATATTGCGCTCCCCCGCCGGATGCACGCAGGACGGCTCGCGACGGGCGAACATCAGGCGGAAAAAGCTTACCAGCACGCCGATCGCCACGACGCCGGCGCACGCCGCGACGACGATGCGCGGCATGGGGTCGCGCATCAGCAGCATAAAGCGATACGTATACGGCCCCCAAAACTGGCAGACAAGCGTACCCAGCGCCACGATGGTGGCGGCAAGATACACGATCGCTAGGGCTCGTTTGAGTACGCGCACGCGGCGCTCCCTTCAAATCTCGGCTCTCGAAATGCAAAACGGTTCGCATCATTATAAAAGAGCCGGGTCCGGTGCTCTACGCACGCGGATCCGGCTCATCTATTCCACGAGGCTTGCATGCTCGCTTCATTATGCCCAGATATGCACGGCTCAATCCGTGCTGACGCTACTCCTCCTCGAGGGCAGCGATGACCTCGTCGGTCATGTCCATGGTGCTGTAAACATCCTGGACGTCGTCGAGCTCCTCAAGACGGTCGATGAGGCGCTGAACCTTCTTGGCGTCGGCGCCGGAGACCTCGGTCGGGGTAGTCGGGACCATGGTGGTCTCGGAGCCCTTGACCTGGACGCCCTGCTCCTCGAGCGCCTTGGAGACAGCCATGACCTCGTTGGCAGTAGTCCAGACAATCCACTCCTCGCCGGCGTCCTCGTAGTCCTCGCCACCGGCCTCGGCGATGGCCATCATGAA
The DNA here is from genome assembly GCA_902489295.1 of uncultured Collinsella sp. GTDB lineage: Bacteria > Actinomycetota > Coriobacteriia > Coriobacteriales > Coriobacteriaceae > Collinsella. Next base: position 781 of record CABTZM010000076.1, on the reverse strand, counting down.
CTCATCCTCGTCACCGGCAGCACCGTTGGCGATCATGGTCTCCTTCTTGGCGTTCTCGTCCAGGATCTCCTTGGCGACGACGATCTGGCCCTTACGCTCAAACTGGAAGGCGACGGAGCCGGAGGTGCCCAGGTTGCCACCAGCGTGGGAGAAGGCGGAACGGACGTCGGCAGCGGTACGGTTGCGGTTGTCGGTCAGGCAGTCGACGTAGACGGCGACACCGGCGGGACCGTAGCCCTCGTACACGATGTTCTCGTAGACGGCAGCGTCGGCACCCGAACCAAAGGCCTTGTCGATTGCGGACTTGATCTTGTCCTTAGGCATGGACTGAGCCTTGGCCTTGGCAACGGCAGCGGCAAGGCTGGCGTTGTTCTCGGGCAGCGGGTCGCCGCCGAGACGGGCAGCAACGGTGATGTTGCGGCTGAGCTTGGAGAAGAGGGCGGAACGCTTGGCGTCCTGCGCGCCCTTACGATGCTTGGTTGTGGCCCACTTAGAGTGTCCGGACATACGTGTCTCCTATCGGTTTCGACCTAAAGCCCAGCGCAGATGCTCGGGCAATATAAACAAACGTCGTTATGATATACCTACTGGCCTGCGAGATAAACCCCAAAATGAAGGCGTCGTGATGATGCAACCCTTTGGTGCATTGGGGTCAGGTTTGTTTGCACCAAGTTGGTGCAGATTAACCTGACCCCTTTGCACCAAGTTAGGACCAGAGGAGGTCGCTGCGGGTGATGGTGGCGCCGATGGCAAAGGGCATGCATGCGATGACCGGATACAG
>CABTZM010000075.1 GCA_902489295.1 uncultured Collinsella sp. | reverse complement strand
CCGCGACGGCTCCGGTCGTGGCCGAGCTTGCCCGCATGCTGCCGATTACTCGCACGGTGGTCGACGAGACGGTGCGCGAGAACCTGCAGCTCGAGGACGACCGCGACCTTGCGAGCCGCGAGAACCGTTTGGTGTCGATCGTGGCGACGGGGGAGAAGACCGTCATTTACGTCAATTCGCGCGACCAGTCCGTGGCGCTCGCCAAGACGTTGCGCAAGCGTGTGCCCGATTGCGCAACCCATATCGCGTTCTATAACGCGGGGCTTGCGCGCTCCGATCGCCGCCGCGTGGAGGAAGCATTCCGAGACGGAAGCCTCAGCTGCATCGTCTCGACCTCTGCCTTTGGCGAGGGTGTCAATCTGCCCGATATCCGCCATGTCGTGCTGTACCACATGCCGTTTGGCGCCATTGAGTTCAACCAGATGAGCGGGCGTGCCGGTCGTGACGGACAGCCCGCCGTGATCCACCTGCTCTATTCGTCGCGCGACGCCCGCATCAACGAGCGCCTGCTCGACTGCTACGCACCCGAGCGCGACGAACTCGTCACACTCTATCGTGCGTTGCAGACCATGTGGCGCTCCAACCGCGGTAAGACCGGGGATGATTCATTCTGCGCAAGCGATATCGACATCGCGCAGATGTGCCTTGCCATCGATGCTCGCACGCCGGTCGACGAGCGCTCGGTGGAAAGTGGCCTGGGAATCTTCGAAGAGCTTGGTTTCTGTCGCGTTTCGGGGTTTGACGACACCCGTCGCATCGCGATGGCCGAAAACCCCGGCCGTGTGCAATTGAGCAGGTCAATTCGCTATTTGGAGGGCTTGCGCTCGCGCATGGAGTTCTCGGCTTTCCGGAGTTGGGCGCTCGATTCGTGCGCTTCTGATATGCTAGCCAAAGTTAACCGCCCGATCGTACCGCGGGCCTAGGGGAAGGGGACCTCGATGGATGCCGCAGCCCGTACCGCCCATGATTCCACCCTCCAGCCGTTCTCGGAGATGGAGCACTATAAGCATGCCGATGAGCTGCCGCCCGAGATTATGGCGGACAGCTACGACAAACTGGAGCGCCTGTGCCTCAAATATATGAATGAGGACGACTTTTCTAAGGTGGAGCAGGCCTATTGCTTTGCTGCCGAGAAGCACTGCAACCAAAAGCGCCGCTCGGGTGAGATGTACATCAACCATCCCGTCGAGGTGGCCATCATTTTGGCCGATCTCAAGATGGACTGCGATGTAGTGTGCGCCGCGCTGCTGCACGATACCGTCGAGGATACCGAGACCTCGCTTGCCGATGTTTCCGGCCTGTTTGGCGATACGGTGGCCGAGCTCGTCGATGGCGTGACCAAGCTCACCAACATCGAAGTCGACAGTATGGACGAGAAACAGGCGCTCACGCTGCGAAAGATGTTCCTCGCCATGTCCAAGGACATCCGCGTCATCATCGTTAAGCTTGCCGACCGTCTGCACAACATGCGCACCCTTGCAGCCCTGCGTGAGGACCGTCGCCTGTTTAAGGCTCGCGAGACCATGGACGTGTATGCGCCCCTGGCCGACCGTCTGGGCATGAGCTCCATTAAATGGGAGCTCGAGGACCTGTCCTTCTTCTACCTGGAGCCCGATGCCTACCAGCGCATCGCACGCATGGTGGCGGAGTCGCGCGAGGTCCGTGAGCGCTATCTGGCCGAGACCATCAAGACGCTCACCGACGAGCTCAACCGCATTGGCCTGGAAGACTTCCAGATCAACGGCCGTTCCAAGCACTATTGGTCCATCTACCAAAAGATGAAGCGCAAGGGCAAGGAATTCTCCGAGATCTACGACCTGGTGGCACTGCGCGTCATCACGCATTCGGTGCGCGATTGCTACTCCACGCTCGGCGCGGTGCACACGCTGTGGCACCCCATGCCCGGCCGCTTTAAAGACTATATCGCCATGCCCAAGGTCAATAACTACCAGTCGCTCCACACGACGGTCATCGGCCCCACGGCTCGCCCGCTCGAGATTCAGATTCGAACCTATGAGATGCATGAGCAGGCCGAGTACGGCATTGCCGCCCACTGGCTATATAAGAAGTCGGGCGGATCGTCTGCTTCCAAGACCAATGACGCTCAACGTTTGGACGACCAGATCAACTGGCTCAAGCATTCGCTCGATTGGGCGGCTTCCGACGAGATCACCGATGCCAAGGAATACCTGCATTCGCTGAAGGTCGACCTCTTCGATCAGGAGATCTTTGTCTTTACGCCCAAGGGCGAGGTCATGGCGCTTCGTGCCGGCTCCACGCCGCTCGACTTTGCCTACGCCGTTCACACCGAGGTGGGAAACCATTGCGTCGGCGCCAAAATCAACGGTGCGGTGGCTCCGCTCACGCACGAGATTAAGACGGGTGACCGTGTCGAGATTCTGACTAACAAGAGTTCCAAGCCGTCGCGTGATTGGCTCAAGATCGTTAAGACACCTTCCGCCAAGTCAAAGATCCGCCGCTATTTTGCCGCTGCGACCAAGGACGACGACGCTGCTGCTGGTCGCGATATGCTGGCTAAGGACCTGCGTAAGCGTGGCTATGGCATTTCTACGCCGCGTTCGACGCGTGCGCTCAACGCCGTGGCGGAGCAGTTTAACTTCAAGCAGCTCGAGGACCTGTTTGCCGCCGTCGGCGCCGGCAAGGTTGCCCCGCGCGCTGTGGGCAATAAGGTCGAGCAAATCTTGGACCCCAAGCCCGAGGAACAGCTCACCAAGGCCGAGGCTATCGCCGAGGTCGTGAAGCAGCCTGCTCGCGGCTCCAACCGCAAGCCGCAAAAGCGCGGCAAGAGCGCCAGTAACGGCATTATCGTCAAGGGCGAGAGCAACAGCGGCCTACTGGTCCGTCTGGCTCATTGCTGCAACCCCGTGACGGGCGACGACATCGTCGGCTTCATCACGCGCGGTCGTGGCGTTTCGGTGCATCGCGCCAACTGTCCCAACGTCAAGGGTCTTATGGAGCATCCCGAGCGCATGATCGAAGTGGAGTGGGACGGCGCTGCCGACACCCTCTTCCAGGTCGAGATCGTGGTCGAGTGCCTGGACCGCATGGGCCTGCTCAAGGATGTCACCATTGCCATTGGCGATGCGGGCGGCAATATCCTTTCTGCCGCCACGTCGACCAACCGCGAGGGTATTGCAACCCTGCGCTTTATGGTCGAGATCTCGGACGCGAGTGGTCTGGATCCGCTGCTGGCCTCCATCAGCAGCGTTGACTCGGTCTACGACGCGCGCCGCCTGATGCCCGGTGAGGGTGGAGCCCAGCTTAAGCGCCGCGTTTAGTCGCGACGAACGTGTCACATTATCGATATTCGCTACACTCGAGGCATCGTTTGATGCCTCGAGTTCTATAGAGAGGAGAGGGACATGAGTGCTGTGTCCTTGGATTTAACTCCCAAGGGATCGGTCGAGATCGAGACGCTCGTAAACGGTCCCATTCAGACCAATAGCTATGCTGTCATTTCGGACAATGAGTGCGTGATTATCGACCCCGCATGGGAAGGCGAGCGCTTGGTGGAGCATATTCGAGCCGAACACCCCGATGTGCAGGTGCTCGGCGCCGTTTGCACGCACGGTCACGCCGACCATGTTGGCGGTGTCGCTGGAGTTCGGGCCGCCGTTGGCGCCGACGTCCTGTACGAGCTGTGTGGCAAGGACGCAGCAGTGCCGCATGCGAATATCGAGGAGCAGCGAGCGATGTGGGGCATCGAGACGCCCGATCCAGGTGAGCCGACGCGGCTGCTTGCCGAGGGCGACACCATTGAGCTGGGCGACATTTGCCTGCAGGTAATTGAGGTGCCCGGGCACACACCGGGCGGCATCGTTCTGTTCGCCGCCACTGAGCAGGGGAACATTGCCTTTGTGGGCGACACGCTATTCCCGGGTGGGCATGGCCGCACCGATCTTTCTGGAGGAGACGAGGCGGCGATCCTGCGCTCGCTCTCCAAGCTCGCCCAGCTTCTCCCGCCCGATACCGTTTGCCTAACCGGCCATGGCGATTCGACCACCATGGCACGCGAGCTCATGCAGAGCCCTTTCATGCAGATGTAGTTTACTAGTCGGCTTTTGAAGCACGAGAAGCGTCCAAACGTCAAGCTATTTTTCCCCAACGGGTCGATTCCGTAGGGCAAACGGTCAAAAAAAGTCTGTTTGGACGATATTCGTGAACAAACGAACGTTTATGCTCGGGTGCGCCGTGGTAAAATCTCAGGCGTTATCGGAGCAACCTTACAGGAGGTTTCTTTTATGCTCGTCAACGCAGCAGACATGCTCAAGAAGGCCGAGGCCGGCAAGTACGGTCTCGGTGCCTTCAACACCAACAACCTCGAGTGGACCCTGGCTATTCTCCAGGCCGCCGAGGAGGCCAAGTCTCCGCTGATCCTTCAGTGCACCGCTGGTGCCGCTAAGTGGATGGGCGGTTTCAAGGTCTGCGCCGACATGGTCAAGGCTGCCGTCGAGGCCACGGGCGTTACCGTTCCCGTCGCCCTTCACCTTGATCACGGTTCTTACGAGGACTGCTTCAAGTGCATCGAGGCCGGCTTCACGTCCATCATGTATGACGGCTCTCACGAGGAGACCTTCCAGCTTAACCTCGACCGCACCAAGGAGCTCGTTGAGCTTGCCCACTCCAAGGGCATGTCCATCGAGGCCGAGGTCGGCGGCATCGGCGGCACCGAGGACGGCGTGACCTCCAGCGGCGAGCTCGCTGATCCTGCTGAGTGCAAGCAGATTGCTGACCTGGGCGTCGACTTCCTCGCATGCGGTATCGGCAACATCCACGGCGTGTACCCTGCCGACTGGGCTGGCCTTTCCTTCGAGCGTCTGGGCGAGATCAAGGCTCAGACCGGCGACCTGCCCCTCGTCCTGCACGGCGGCACCGGCATCCCCGAGGATCAGATCAAGAAGGCCATCTCCCTGGGTATCTCCAAGATCAACGTCAACACCGACCTGCAGCTCGTCTTCGCCAAGGGCGTCCGCGAGTACATCGAGGCTGGCAAGGATCAGCAGGGCAAGGGCTTTGACCCCCGCAAGCTCCTCAAGCCTGGTCGCGACAACATCGTTGCCCGCACCAAGGAGCTCATGGAGGAGTTTGGCTCCGTCAACAAGGCGTAAGTAGCGGTTTAACTTCCCGCCGGAGACCCCGTTTCCCCTACGCTGTTTCCCTCGCGCTCACCTGGCTTCGCCAGAAGTCGCGCGACGGAATCAGCTCCGGGGAAACGGGGCCTCCTTCGTTAATTCGCTACAGGGTTACTGGGCTGAATTCATTATTATAGGTACCGTTTATCGGTGTTGATGGCTCCCTTGTTGGGGCTTTCTTTTTATCTCGCTACAATGGGCTTCAAGCGTTCTAGTGACTTGGAGTTTTGGTATGGCTGTTATTAACGTACTGCCTTCGGATGGGAAGGTTATTGACGAGGGTCCTGTTGGTTGCTCTGTTGATGTTTGCTGTGATGACTTTCGTCATCTCGATGTTGGACTGCCGCCCGAGATTCTTCGTCTTAAGGATGCCGGGTATTTGACGCAGGCTGTTGCTGCCTGCGATCGCCTTTTGGAGCAGAACCCCGAGCCTTCGCTGGCTGCTTGTGTTCGTTCCGAGCGGTATCGCATGCTCGAGACGCCGCTTCATTTTTCGGTGTCGCGCGACCAGGCTATTGCGATGATTCGCGAGGAGTGGCCAGAGTTTACCGAAGAGCAGTTTGATGACCTGATTAATCGTAAGCGTATTGACTGGCGCTTTATCGATGGCGAGCTGTTCGTTCTCGACAACTTCCTCGATTCGCTTCGCGTATATCCCAAAGAGGTCCCCGGCATGCGGCCCGATTCTACGGACGGAATTGCATTGCGCAACGAGATGCTCAAGGAGATGGAGTCGCAAAACGGATTGGCTCGCGTCATTACGCTCAAAGCGTCCGTGTCTGTCCCCGGCGCTCTGGAGGGGGAGACCGTTTGCGCTTGGCTTCCCGTCGCGGCTGCCTGCCGTCAGCAGTCTCGGGTCGAGATTCTCGACATGACGCCGGAAGGTGCTGTTGCTCCCGCGAACGCTTCGGCGCGTACCGCCTCGTGGTCTTCTTCGAGTGAACGCTCATTCTCGGTGACCTATCGTTATCACATCGATGCTGCTTATTGTGATGTCTACGGTGGCACACTTCCTGTTCATCCGCGTATGGACGAGCCTCTGCCCGAGGATATTTCCGAGGACCGTCCACACATTGCATTTACGCCGTATCTGCAGCAGCTGACGGCCAGTGTTGTTGACGGACTCGAGGATCCGCTCGATCGCGCCCGTGCTATCTATGATTACCTGACGCAGTATATTGACTATCGCTATCAGCCGCCGTACTTGCTTTTGGGATCTATTGCCGATGACTGTGCGCATTCGCTCCGCGGCGATTGCGGCGTTATGGCGCTCACGTTTATCACCATGTGCCGTATCGCGGGCGTGCCTGCCCGTTGGCAGAGCGGCCTGTATGTTGCGCCCGATTCGGTGGGGTCGCACGACTGGGCAGAGTTCTATACGCCGCAGACCGGTTGGCTCAACGCCGACGTGTCATTTGGATCTTCTGCTCGCAGGATGGGGGAGGAGTGGCGCCGCCGTCACTACTTTGGCAATCTCGACCCGTGGCGTATGGTGGCCAACAATCGATTCCAGGCTGAATTTGTGCCTGCTTTCGATGGCATGCGCGAGGATCCCTATGACAACCAGATGGGCGAAGCCTCGGTTAACGGACGCGGGTGCCGCCGGCGCGAGATGCTCCGCTCGGTCGAACTCATCGAAATGCTTGAAGTTCCATTTTCGGACTAATCAACAGAAAGCTGTGATAAACTAACTCACGCATTACGTGCCCGAGTGGCGGAATTGGCAGACGCAGTGGACTCAAAATCCACCGTTGGCAACAACGTGCGAGTTCGAGTCTCGCCTCGGGCACCATACATGCAAGTGAGCGTTCAAGGGGGCCGCGGCCCCCTTTTTCGTGCCGAACTCGCGTGAGCGCGCGGAGCGTTAGGCAAACAGGCCTGTGGCCTGTTTGAAGCGGAGCGCGGCGAGGGCGCCACGCGCCCGAAGCCCGGGGCTTCGCGAAGCGAAGGCCCTTCGAGTCTCGCCTCGGGCACCATACATACAAGCGAGTGTTCAAGGGGGTCAAGGCCCCTTTTTCGTGTACGTAATGTGATAACGTGCTGTACGTGTTATTATTCGCAAGGCGTTGTTCCCGCAATGCCCTAAAGAGGAACCTGAGGGTTCCCACCTTTTGGCGCCAATGAGCAGCTGACTGGTCATACAACTTAGATTCCCTTCCTCAAATCGAGGAAGTCTATGTGTACGACCTGGTTGCTGAGAAGCGCCGGGTTATTTTTTTATGAATGGAGGTAGGGAAAATAGCTAAGTCTGATGACACCCGCATCAACGACGAGATCACTGCATCTTCGTGTCGTTTGATTGGCGTCGATGGCTCTCAGCTCGGCCTGTTCGCCATCCGCGATGCCCAGCGCGTCGCCGACGATCAGGGTCTCGACCTGGTCGAGATCGCTCCCAACGCGGAGCCGCCGGTCTGCAAGGTCATGGACTACGGTAAGTTCAAGTACCAGCAGGCCATGAAGGCCAAGGCTGCTCGTAAGAACCAGTCCAAGGTCGAGGTCAAGGAAATGAAGTTCCGACCCAAGATCGACGTTGGCGACTACGAGACCAAGAAGGGCCACGTTCTGCGTTTCCTCAAGAAGGGCGCACGCGTTAAGATCACCATCATGTTCCGCGGCCGTGAGATGGCTCACCCGGAGCAGGGCCTTAACGTTCTCGAGCGTCTCGCCGAGGATCTCAAGCCTTACGCTACGGTCGAGTCCAAGCCTAAGATGGAAGGCCGTAACATGCTTATGCTGCTCGCCCCGATTAAGGGCGCCTTCGATGAGGATAAAGCGGCAAGCGATACCAAGTAACTAGTGTTCTGTAACCGATTAAGGAGTATTTCATGCCTAAGATGAAGTCCCACAGCGGCACCAAGAAGCGTTTCCGCAAGACTGGTACCGGCAAGCTTATGCGCGCCAAGGCTTTCAAGAGCCACATCCTGAGCAAGAAGTCCACCAAGCGTAAGCGTGGCTTCCGTCAGGAGACCGAGATCGCCGCTGCCGACCGCAAGGTTATCAAGTCGCGTCTCGCCTAAGTTCGCGTTCCCGTTTTTCGTTTTACCGTCTAGGAGTTGATAGAACATGGCACGTATTAAGCGCGCTGTTGCCGCCAAGAAGAAGCGCCGTACCGTTATGCACCGTGCGAAGGGTTACTACGGTGCCGCTTCGCGTACTTACAAGCATGCTAAAGAGCAGGTCCAGCACTCTCTGCAGTATCAGTATCGTGATCGCCGCAACAAGAAGCGCGAGATCCGTTCTCTCTGGATTACTCGTATCAACGCTGCTGCTCGTCTGAACGACATCTCTTACTCTCAGTTCATGCACGGCCTGAAGGTTGCCGGCATCGAGCTCGACCGCAAGGTCCTGGCTCAGATGGCTTACGAGGACATCGAGTCCTTCAACGAGCTGGCCGCCATCGCCAAGAAGGCTCTCGAGGCCTAATAGATTCTCTTGAATCGCTAGGGGAGTGTCGCGTTGTGCGCGGCGCTCCCTCTTTTTATCTGAAGCGCGGTTTACATTGCTAAAAGCGCGGGTAGATAAACACTTATAGGTGACCGATCTCTATATATTCCTGAACCAAAGGGTCATCATCTGATACGTGCGGAAGATCCGCACCAGTCTTTCTATTACCTATAGAAAGCAATATGTTGTGTAGGACTTGTGAAGGGTGGAATTGACGTCCCACAGGGCTTCGCGGTCTGGCAATATATCTCCTTGCCGCGCGGCCCGGTCGGACCGGATCAGCCGCGGGGCGTGCACCTTGAGAACCGGATACTGCGAGGATGGACACACACGATGTGTCGCATCCGGGCAGACATCGAACCATTTGAAATGGTCTAACTTGGATTTGTTTTTCGCAAGGCCGCCGAGAGGCGGCCCCGAGAAATTCCTT
>CABTZM010000074.1 GCA_902489295.1 uncultured Collinsella sp. | reverse complement strand
TTGCCTACGCCATCGGCGTTTCCAAGCCCCTCTCAATCATGGTCGACACCTTCGGTACCGCGCATGTTGCCGAGGACAAGATCGTCGAGGCCGTCGAGAAGACCTTCGACCTGCGCCCGGGCGCAATCATCCGCGACCTAGACCTGCGTCGCCCCATCTACGAAAAGACGGCAGCCTACGGTCACTTCGGCCGCGAAGACGCCGACTTCACCTGGGAGAATACCGACCGAGTCGAAGAACTCAAAGCAGCCTGCGGCCTGTAAGCTAACGGCAAAAGCTACAGCCAAGAAACAACGCACCAAAAGAAGTACCGGCTCCAACCGGTACTTCTTTTTTATTTAAAGATGGTGAAGATGAGCCGACCTGGGACATGAAATAGGTCATAGGCCGATAAATTTCGCAGCAGAGCGACTCCAACCATGTATCCTAAGTTCCGAGGGCTTTAGTATTTGGTCGATCGCGAGTTCCGCACGAGCCGGAGGCCACTTAATGTGGCCTCCGTGCGAGCAGGACTGTCCGAGCAGGCGACCAAATACTAAAGCCCTCGGAACGGCGGGACAGAGTATGCCCCGCCCCTCGGGACGATGGGATAGAACAGGAGCGCATATGGCAGGCAAGCCACAAACACTAGCTACGACCTCGGCATTCGAGATCTTGGGTCCCATCATGGTCGGCCCCAGCTCATCGCACACCGCCGGCGCCCTGCGCTGCGCCCAAGTTGCCGCCAGCCTGCTGGAAGGCCGCATCACCAAAGTCACCTTTGGCCTGTGGAACTCCTTCGCCCACACCTACCGCGGCCACGGCACCGACCGCGCGCTCGTCGCGGGTATTCTGGGCCTCGACACCGATGACGAGAACATCAAGCAGGCCTTCGACCTCGCAAGCGAGCAGGGCCTCGAATATCACTTTGACATCAAGGGCGACGACGCCTCCATCCATCCCAACACCGTCGACATCGACATGGCCGACGATACGGGCGCCACGGCGCAGGTCCGCGGCGAGAGCCTCGGCGGCGGCAAGATGCGCATCAGCCGCATCAACGGCGTCGGCGTCGATATCTCGGGCATGTATTCCACGCTCTTCGTGGCACACCAGGACGTCCCCGGTGTGCTCGCCGCGCTCACGAACCTGCTCGCCTACGCACATGTAAACATCGCTTTCTGCCGCACCTACCGCACCGAGGTGGGCGGCCAGGCCTATTCCGTTTTTGAGACCGACGGCGCGCCCGACGACACCGTCATCCCCATGCTGCGCAAGCTCGACAATGTAAACTACGCCACCTTTATCGAGCTCCCGGGCTCGGCCTCGTCGCTCTCCCCCGGCGTTTCGGCCAAGGAAATCTTTGACGATGGTGCGCAGTTGCTCGACGCCTGCGCCGAACTCGGCCTCAACATCGGCGCCGTCATGGCCGTTCGCGAGGCGCGCCTGACCGGCGAGGCCCACGCCGTCGCCGCCATGCGCCGCGTGCTCGACGTCATGCGCGAGGAGACCACAGCCCCCATCGCCAATCCTCAGCGCTCGCTCGGCGGGCTTATCGGCGGCGAGGCCAAGCTCGTTGATGCCACCGGCCGCAACGACTTGAGCGTAAGCCTGATGGGCGCCGTCCAGACCGATGCCGTGGCCCGCGCCATGGCCGTCCTTGAGCGCTCCGCCACAATGGGAGTGATCGTCGCCGCCCCCACGGCCGGCTCCGCAGGCGTCGTGCCCGGCTGCGTGCTGGCGCTCGCCGACCATCTGCAACTGGACGATGAGCAAGTCATGGACGCCCTCTACTGCGCCGCCGCCATCGGCCTCAACCTCACCACGAGCGCCTGCGTCGCCGGCGCCGAGGGCGGATGCCAAGCCGAGGTGGGAAGCGCGGCCGCCATGGCCGCCGCCGCGCTGGTGCAGATGCTCGGAGGCACGCCTGAGCAGGCACTCGACGCCAGCTCCATCGCCCTGAGCAACCTGCTGGGCCTGGTCTGCGACCCGGTGGGCGGCCTCGTGGAGGTGCCGTGCCAAAACCGCAATGCCATCGGCGTGGCAGCCGCCTTTAGCTCGGCGCAGCTTGCACTTGCCGGTATCAAGAGCCTGGTGCCGTTTGACCAGATGGCGCACGTCATGCTCTCCGTGGGCCACGCGTTGCCGGCCACGCTGCGCGAGACGGCAAAGGGTGGCATCGCGCAGGCTCCGGCCGCACTTTCGGCCTGTGCAAAATGCGGTGTGTGCGGATAGCGACAAAGAAAGACTCGAAGGTGGGACAAATGTCCCACCTCTTTTGAATGCCACCGTTTCCATACCATAAACAACTAGGTAATCGCTATAATGCAAGCCCAGTAAAAACACGATGAGCCGCAAGGCGAAATTCGAAGGATATGCATACGATGTCGCAAAACGATCGAACTCAACTGATTCCCGATCCGCAGCAGCCGAGCAGGCACACCGGCGGCGTTCAATCGCCGCGTCCTATCGCGCCGAGCCGCGGTCAGCAGCGAGGTGCGGCAAACGTTTCCCAACGTCCGAACAAGCAGCATCAGCAGCGCCAGACAAATGGCAATGCGCCCAAGCAGCCCCCCACGCACGCTCGAGGCGATCGCGGCCCCGCACGCAAACCCGCCGAGAACAATAAGTCGGGCAAAAAGACGACGCTCTTTGTCGTTCTGGGTCTTATCGTCATTGTCTATATCGTAGGCGTCGTAGCGTTTTCGCAGGTAGCCTACCCCAACACCACTATCGCCGGCGTCGATGTCTCGTTCTCCAACGCTTCGTCTGCCGCCACCAAGGTCAACTCGGCTTGGAAGCACTATAAGCTCACCGTGACAGGCGATGACTTTAGCTGGACCTATCAGCCCGAGTCCGATGAGCCCATTGTCGACGGCGAAGCTGCCGCAAAAGAGATTATCAGCCGCAACGAAGCCATTGTATGGCCGGTTCGCCTTGTAGAATCCTTAAGCGGCAAGACCAAAACAACCGCTAGCTCCAACGAAGTCGATCTTGATCAAGACGTCGACCTGTCCATGCTCTCCGACACCTTTGACCAAAAGCAGTTTGAGAAGGATCTGGGCGCCGCCATCGACGAGTTTAACGAGGGGCGTTCGGGCGCGTTCGAGGCCAATAGCTCCTATGACGAGCAGGCCGGCAAGTTTACCGTCGAGAAGGCGCGCTCCAACGAAAAACTCAACCGCGAGCATGTCATTAAGTATGCCGAGCTCGAGCTTGCCTCGCTGGCCGAGACCGTAGATCTTTCCAAGCTCGGCAACGATGCCTATGAGCCGCTCAATGGAACGCTGACCGATGATCAGATTCAGTCTGCATGCGATGCCGCCAACAACTTCTTGGGCGTCAACGTGACCCTCAAGCTCAACGGCGAGGATGCCGGCAAGGTTGATGGCAGCTCCGTGTTGCAGTGGATCAGCTTTGCCGATCCGGCCAACCCCACGCTCGATACGTCGCAGATCAGCAGCTGGGCAGCCGAGCTCGCCAACGGCTTTAATACCGTGGGCTCCACTCGCTGGTGGACGCGCGCCGATGGCAAGCAGTGCGCCGTCGAAGGCGGCGACTTTGGTTGGTCCATCGACAGCAGCTCGCTCGCCAAGCAGGTCGAGGACGCCATCAACAACAAGCAGACCGGCGAAATCGAGATCAAGTACTCCCAGAAGGCCGACACATTTACCGCCAAGGGCGAGCCCGACTGGAAGGCCTATATCGACGTCGACCTGTCCGAGCAGCATGCGCGCTACTACGACGAGAGCGGCAACATCGTGTGGGAGGCCAACTTTATTTCTGGCAAACCGGGCGAAGACGCCACCCCCGAGGGCGTATGGCAGATCAACAGCAACGATGGCGCCAGCAAACTCATCGGTGCCAAGGACCCCGAGACCGGCAAGCCCAAATACGAGAGCCCGGTAAGCTACTGGATGCCGTTCGAGGGCAATATGGTCGGATTCCACGACGCCACCTGGCAAAACGATTCGAGTTTCGATAACGCCGAATCGTACAAGTGGTGCGGTAGCCACGGTTGTATCAACCTGCGTCTGGCCGATGCCAAGTCGCTCCACGAGCGCATCAAAGTCGGCCTCTGCGTGGTCGTGCACTCGTAACGCAGCTAACGTCTACAACAAGTAAACAGCACGGCGACAAAACTTACAGTACCGTCATCCGCAACTTCTATACGCCCGCCTATCGCGACGGGCGTATATACTTATCGGAGCCATATCGATAAAGGAGACGCTATGTCCAAGGTCCCCACGATCAATCCGGGTCCTGACGATTCCGATCGCATGCCCCCAGATGCCACCGAGACCCTGCCGATTATCAGCGCTGCAGACACCAAGCAGCCCCAAACGAGTCTCGACGATTCGACCGATATCTCCGATGAAGAAGCCTATGCAAAGCTCAAGGCAAAGCGTGCCGAGCGTCGGCGCAAAAAGCTCATCCGACGCGGTATCGCCGTCGGTGTCGTTGTTGCCATCGCGCTCATTGCCATCATCGCAACGCTGGTCATCAACGCGCAACCCGCAGGCACCAACGGACCGGTGACCGACATGGTCACCGAAGGCACGTTTACCACCACAGTCGAAGCCAAGGGGCAGCTTAAGCCCATCTCGGCATCGGTCGTCTCCCCTTCTGTCGACGGTACGGTTGAAAAGATCAACGTGCAGGCCGGACAGAGCGTCAACGAGGGCGACGTACTCATGACCATTAAGAACGACGCGCTCGATAGCGCTGTTTCCGAGGCGCAGCGCGCGGTCGCGGCCGCCCAGGAAGACCTGAACAATGCAAAGGTGGCACTCGCGGCCGCACAGGCCGCACCGACAACGGACAGTGACGGATCGACCGGTCCATCGGACGCAAACGCCAACGCAAATGCCGTCTCAACCGCCCAGCGCAACCTCGCCTCGGCCCAGGCAGCGCTGGAACAGGCAACTGCAAAGGCGGCCGAGCGCACCGTAAAGGCCCCCAGCTCGGGCAGCATCGTGGAGCTCAACGCCAAGGTGGGCGCTACGGTAACAGGCGGCATGATCATGGGTGAAAGCGACACGAGCGGCGGCAAGCAGTGCATGCAAATCGCCGACCTGTCCAAGATGAAGGTGACGGTTCAGGTGGGCGAAAAGGATATCGCCAAAATTGCCGTGGGCCAAAGCGCCAACGTGACCTATCCCGCGTTTCCCGATATCGTGAGCCAGGGCACCGTCACGGCTATCGCCTCGGTGGCAAACTCTGACTCCGGCTCCGGTAGCGGCGGCAGCGTGACCTTTAACGTCGACATCCTCATCGAAGCACCCGACAGTCGCCTTAAGCCGGGTATGACTGCCGAGGTCTCGGTAGTGACCGAGAAGCTCGACGACGTGGTTATGGTGCCGACCATGGCGCTGATGACCGAAGATGGCGAGCACTATTACGTCAATCTGGCCACCGATTCGGAAGGCAAGAAGACGCGCCGCGTGAAGGTGACCGTCGTGACGCAAAACGACAACGAGGCTGTAGTCGGTAAGACGCAGGTCAAGCGCGACGACCAGGGCAACGAGATCAACCCAGACGTCCCGGTTACCAAGTTACGCGACGGCGACACCATCGTGACGGATACCGGCACAGGCATGACGGCAGACGGCGGCGACAGTATGTCTGCCGACGAGGGCAAGTAATGCGTCCCGTCATCGACATCCGCAACGTGCACCGCATCTTTGAGAGCGAGGCCGGTTGCGCCCACATCCTGCACAACGTGAGCCTGGCGGTGAACCCCGGTGAGTTCGTCGCCATCACCGGCCCCTCGGGCTCGGGCAAGTCGACGCTCATGAACATCCTGGGCTGCCTGGACAAGCCGACGGCGGGTGATTATTTCCTGCAAGGGCTCAACGTCGCCGAGCTCGACGATGATGAGCTCACCGAGGTGCGCGCGCTGAGCATCGGCTTTGTCTTTCAGAGTTTTAACTTGCTGCCGCGTCTGACGGTGATCGAAAACGTCATGCTGCCGCTGTCCTACACCAATGTGCCGCATAGCCAGCGCGAGATGCGCGCCGTGCACGCGCTGCAAGCCGTCACATTGCCGGTCGACCATTGGGACCACCGCATATCGGAACTCTCGGGCGGACAGATGCAGCGCGTCGCCATCGCGCGCGCCCTCGTCAACGACCCGCCCATCATTTTGGCTGACGAGCCAACGGGAAATCTAGACTCGACAACCGGGGCGCTCGTCATGGAAACCTTCCACAAGCTCCAGAAACGCGGCAAGACCATCGTACTCATCACGCATGACCCCGGCATCGCCGCCGAGGCCGATCGAGCCGTAACCATCCGTGACGGGCGAATCCATGACGGCGCATATGTCGCGCATACACCGAATACGTTACGCGGGGCCGTCAAAAACCTGCCCGCGATTTCTGCAACCACCAATCAGCCGAAAGGAGCGAAGGCATGAGCACCCGCGATCTTGTCCAAGAAGCCCTTCACTCGCTCGAGGCCAACAAGGGACGCAGCCTGCTCACCATCCTTGGCATCGTCATTGGCATCGCCTCGGTCATCGCCATGACCTCGCTCATCGGCGGCATCCAAAACAGCCTGGTCAACAGCCTGGGCCTCAATGCGGCACGCATGGTGCAAATCTATTCGTCGCAAGAACTCACCGAGTCGGACATCGAGAAGCTTCAAAAACTGGTGCCGCAGATTGAGCAGATCGGCATCGTCGATAGCGCCTATTCCGAGTACAAGGTCGGGGATAAAAGCTATACCGTCATGGCACACGGCGTCGATAGCGACATGCTCGATGCCGTGGGCGCCAGCAAGCTCGTTGCGGGACGTGTCTATTCACAGGCAGAGTCTCAATCAGGCTCGCGCGTGGCGCTCATCAGCCGCGGCGGCGCCGATCAGCTTTACGGCAACGAACAGGACGCACTGGGGAAAACCATCAAGGTGTCCAACGGCGAGGTGCAGATTGTAGGCGTGATTGATGGCGGCAGCGACTCCATGGGCTCGCTCACGCTGTATATGCCACGCGAAACCATCTCCGGCCTGTTTGGCGACGAGAATCCTTCATTTCCCAGCGTGACAGCACTTGCCGCCGAGGGCACAGACATGGACGAGCTCTGCAAGACCATCGAGTCTAAGGTGCGCGCGATGAAGGGCATCTCGGAGGATGATGAGTACGACAGCGTATCGGCGACCTCCATGAAAAGCGCCATCGATGCACTCAACTCGTTTATGGGCGCCTTCTCGCTCATCATGGGCGCTGTCGCCAGTATCTCACTGCTTGTCGGCGGAATCGGCATTATGAATATGATGCTTACCAACGTGACTGAGCGCATCCGCGAGATCGGTATTCGCCGTGCCTTGGGCGCCAGTCGCCGCGATATCACCGCGCAGTTTTTGGCCGAGTCCTCGGCGCTGTGCGTCACCGGTGGCCTGCTGGGTGTCCTGATTGGCTATCTGCTGGCCTGGGGCCTCGCGATGTTTGCCGCAGGATCAGGGGTTCTCAACGAGCTCGGTGCCAGTGGGGAGATCACACCGAGCTTTTCAATCGCCACGGTGCTGCTGGCCTTCGGCGTCTCCGTCGGCATCGGCGTAATCTTTGGCTTCTACCCCGCTCGCCGCGCGGCAAAGCTCAACCCGGTGGAGTGCCTACGCTACCAGTAAGCCACCACCAGCTACCAGTAAGCCACCACCAACAAGTTGCGGTGAATTAGGGACTGAATATGCTATCTAGCAGCAAAAACAGACACTATTTCACCGCAACTTATTGAAGGGCTGTTTGCGCCAGTTCTGGGCGTCGTCCTCGAGCTATTGATGGATGACGGGCTTGTACGGGTCGAGCTTGCTCGGGACGCTCCTCCTCGCGGGCGGGAGGGCGCGCAGGCGCGGCAAGCGCCTAGCGCGCGAACTCCCGTAAGAGCGCGTCTTCCACTTCCCGAAGCGAAAGGGCC
The DNA here is from genome assembly GCA_902489295.1 of uncultured Collinsella sp. Lineage (GTDB taxonomy): Bacteria > Actinomycetota > Coriobacteriia > Coriobacteriales > Coriobacteriaceae > Collinsella. Next base: position 1,270 of record CABTZM010000074.1, on the reverse strand, counting down.
CCGCCTCCCTCGGCGGGACGGGTGACCACGATGCAGCGCGCTCCCACGTCGCGCGCGGAGGCGAGCTTCTCGGCCGTGCCGCCTACGGTTCCCGAGTCCTTGGTCACAAGCCACTGGGCGCCCACCTGCCGAAGCATCGCCTCGTTGAGCTCGCGGGTGAAGGGCCCCTGCATGCCGATGACGTGCGACGGCGAAAACCCCGCGTCGATGCACTTCGTTATAGCACCGGGCAGCGGGAGCACGCGCACGAAGAAGCGCTCCGCGAAATCGGCGACGCGCGTGTAGGGAGCAAGCTCCTTGCTCCCCGTCGTGAGAAGAGCGCGACCCGGGTTCTCGGAGAGAAAGCGCGCCGCGCAGGCGATCGACGCGACCGACACGACGCCTTTGGGCAGCGCCTCGACCGGGCGCGCAAGGCGCAGGCATCGTGCACCCACGGCGAGCGAAGCGGCCCGGATGTTGCCGCTTGCGAGCGTAGCGAAGGGGTGCGTGGCGTCGACGACGATGCGCGCGCCGGAAAGCTCGCGCTCCATGTCGGCCTCGTCGAGCCTGCCCGCATGCACCTCGATGCCCGGAAGCTCGCCCAAAAGTTCACCTCCGTACTCTGTTGCCGCGTAGGCACGGGCGGGGATGCTCGCCCCGCTCGCCCATTCGCACAGAAGGCGGCCCTCGGTGGTGCCGGCGAAGATGCGCAGCGCCGGCGCGGATGCGGGAGCCGTCACTTCGGGCCGCCTGTGCGCGTGATCTGGTAGAGCAGCGCGTTCATAATGGCAGCCGCCACGGTCGAGCCGCCCTTGCGACCCCTCGCGACGATGGCCGGCACGCGTCGTGCGAGTAGCTCCTCTTTCGCCTCGACCACGTTCACAAACCCGACCGGCACCCCAACGACGAGCGCGGGCGCGATCTTCCCCGCGTCCATGAGCTCGGCGAGGCGCAGAAGTGCTGTGGGAGCGTTGCCGACGGCCACGATGAGCGGACCCTCGATGCCGCAAGCTTTGTCCATGCTCGCAACGGCGCGAGTCGTGCCCGCGGCACGCGCAGCCGCGGCGACATCGGGGTCGGCCATGAAGCACACGGCCTTGCAGCCGAGCTTCGCGAGCGCGGGCTTGCTTATGCCTGCGAGCGCCATGTTCGTGTCGGTGAGCACCGTGGCCCCTGCGCGCAGTGCGTCGAGCGCACAGTGCGCGGCGTCATGGGTGAACACGAGGGAATCGGCGTACGAGAAGTCGGCAGTGGTGTGGATGACGCGCTTCACGACGGGCTCTTCGAGCGG
>CABTZM010000073.1 GCA_902489295.1 uncultured Collinsella sp. | reverse complement strand
GACGGAGGAAGCCCCGCAGCGCGTAGCGCGCAGCGGGGCTTCCGACATGTCCGAGGACGTTCTGAAAAGTAACAACAGGGCGGGCCCGGACGAGAACAACCGACTACAGGTCGATGTGCGATTCCTTGATCGGGAACGGCTCGGCGAAGTGGCAGGCGCAGCAGTGGCCCGGTGCAACTTCCTTAAACTCAGGAAGCTTCTCGGAGCAGATGCCCTGCGCGATCGGGCAGCGCGTGTGGAAACGGCAGCCGGTCGGCGGATCCAGCGGTGACGGAGGATCGCCGGCGAGGATGATGCGCTTGCGGGTCTTCTGGATATCAGGATCGGGCACCGGCACGGCAGACAGCAGCGACTGCGTATACGGGTGGTGCGGCTCACTGTAGAGCGTCTTCCAGTCCGAAACCTCAACCATCTTACCCAGATACATAACGGCAACACGGTCGGAGATATGCTGTACGACAGAGAGGTCGTGAGCAATGAAGAGATAAGCCGTACCGAACTTATCCTGAAGCTCCTTTAGCAGGTTCAAAACCTGGGCCTGAATGGAAACGTCAAGTGCAGAGACAGGCTCGTCGCAGATGATCAGCTTGGGCTTCAGAGCGAACGCGCGGGCGATGCCGACACGCTGGCGCTGGCCGCCCGAGAACTCGTGCGGATAGCGGTTGATGTGCTCGGGGTTCAGACCGACGACGTCCAGCAGCTCGCGGACACGCTCGATACGCTCTTCCTTGGTGCCAACGCCATGAATGGTCATGGGCTCAGAAACAATCTCGCCGATGGTCATACGAGGGTTGAGCGAAGCATAGGGATCCTGGAAGATGAACTGCATCTCGCGACGCATGTCCTTGATCTCGTGCTTGCTCATCTCGGCAACGTCTTTGCCCTGGAAGAACACTTTGCCTGCCGTCGGCTTGGTCAGGCGCATGATGGTGCGGCCCGTGTTGGACTTACCGCAACCAGACTCGCCGACCAGGCCAAAGGTCTCGCCCGGATAAATCTCGAACGAAATGTCATTCACAGCAGAGACGACACGCTTGGAGAAGCGCTTGGCGAACATGCCGGACTCAGCGGGAAACTCCTTAGAGAGGTGCTCGACCTTCAGCAGCGGAGTACGCTCGTTGGTATCTGCCATTACGCCTCGCCTCCCTTCTTGGAATCCTTACGCGTACGGGACGTCTCAGGAGCGTTCTTGAGGAACTCGGGGTCACCGGAGTAGTGGCACGCAGAGTAATGACCAGACTCGGTGACAACGCGCTCGGGGCGCTGCTTGCGGCATTTATCGGTCGCATAGGGACAACGAGGCGAGAACACGCAGCCCTCGGGCAGGTTCATGAGCGAAGGCGGGTTGCCGTGAATCGGCGTCAGCGGCTTCTTCTCCTCGATGGCCTGCTCCGGGATGGAGCGGATAAGACCCCAGGTGTAGGGATGGCGGCTCTCGTAGAAGATTTCCTCAGCAGTACCGAACTCGACGGGACGGCCGGCGTACATAACCATGATCTTGTCGGCCATATCGGCAACGACGCCCAGGTCATGGGTGATCATGATAATGGCGTTGCCGTTCTTCTCCTGCATCTCCTGCATGAGCTCGATAATCTGAGCCTGAATGGTAACGTCCAGGGCCGTCGTGGGTTCGTCGGCAATCAGGATATCGGGGTCGCAGGCAAGAGCCATAGCGATCATGACGCGCTGACGCATACCGCCAGAGAACTGGTGCGGATACTCATTGACGCGCTTCTCGGGCTCGGGAATACCAACGAGGTCCAGAAGCTCGGTGGCACGCTTGAGCGCCTCCTGCTTGGAGTAACCACGGTGCAGACGAAGGCCCTCGCCCACCTGCTTGCCGATCTTATAGACCGGGTTCAAGGAGGTCATAGGATCCTGGAAGATCATCGCGATATCGTTACCGCGAATGTGCTGCATCTCTTCCTCAGTCATCTCGAGGATAGAACGACCGCGATAGCGAACGTCGCCGCCCTCAATCTTTCCCGGAGGCATCGAGATGAGGCCCATGATGGTCATGGCGGTCACGGACTTACCAGAGCCGGACTCACCGACGACGCCCAGGGTCTCGCCGCGATCGAGCGTGTAGGAGACACCGTCGACAGCGCGAACGACGCCATCCTCGGTGTGGAAATACATCTTTAGGTCATCGACCTCGAGCAGATGCTGGCCCTCGGGAACCGGCTGGTCCTTCAGGTCCACATAGTTCTTGTTCTTCTTCATCCTTATGCGTCCTTCATCTTGACGTCGAGGGCGTCGCGCAGACCGTCACCCAACAGGGTGAAGGCGAGCACCGTCGAGAGAATTGCCAGACCGGGCATGATCATCATCCACGGAGCAGTCAGAAGATACTGCTGACCGTCCTGAATCATGGAGCCCCACGAAGGCGTAGGCGGAATAACGCCCATGCCGAGGAAGGACAGAGCGGACTCGGTCAGAATGGCGCCACCAATGTTCATGGTCGCGTAGACCACGATGGAGGCGACGGAGTTCGGGAAGATGTGACGTACAACGATACGAGCATCAGATGCACCCATCGCGCGCGCAGCATCAACATAGTCGTTTTCCTTGACCGTCAAGATTGCAGAGCGGAAGACGCGCGCAATCGAAGGCCAGCCGAGAATGCCGATGGCGATAAAGACGTTCTGAAGACCACGGCCGATAACGGCGATCATGGCGACAACGAACAGCACGTACGGGAACGCCAGGAAGATGTCCGCACAGCGCATGATGATCGTATCCCAGATGCCGCCGTAGAAACCGGCCAGAGCACCCATGACCAGACCAATCAGCGTGGAGATCGCGGTGGCCATAATTCCGACGGACAGCGAAACGCGCGCACCGTAGATAACGCGGACGAGAATGTCACGACCAAGGGCGTCGGTGCCAAACGGGTGCTCGGCACACGGAGCCAGCAGCGACGTCTCGGCCATGGTGGTCGAGTCGGAAGCTGTCGGCGAACCGAGCCAGGGCTTAGCCCACAGATCTGCGGTCAGGGCAACCACAACGACGATGATGATCCAGCAGACACCGATAACGGCGAGCTTGTTCTTGCGAAGACGCTTAAAAGCGTCGCCCCACAGCGTGCGGGACTTGGCGGGAGCAGATGCGGCTTTGGTGGCGGTAGCCTGCTCCTGAGACTGAGAATCAGTTTCCTGCATGAGACGTACCTCCCTTAGGCCTTATCCGACGGACCGCCAAGGCGGATGCGCGGGTCGAGGAATGCATAGCTAATGTCGACGAGCAGGTTGATCACCATAACGACGACGACGATGAGCGTAACGCCGCCCATAACGATGGGCCAGTCACGCATGCTAATGGCGCGATAGACCTCATAGCCGATACCGGGCCAGTTAAAGACCGTCTCGGTCAGGATGGCGCCCGAAAGCATACCGCCAAAGTCGACACCAATATAGGTAACGACGGGGATGAGTGCATTCTTAAGCGCATGCTTGACGATGATCGCACGATTGGAGAGACCCTTGGCCTTTGCCGTACGGATGTAATCCTGGTTCATGACGTCAAGCAGCTGCGAGCGCATGATGCGCGCAGCATAAGCGGTCGAAACCGAAGCCAGCGTAATGGTCGGAAGCACATAGTGCATCCAATCCTGATACTGAGAGCTGGAACCGCCGGCACCCGAGATCGGCATGGAGATTGCACCGCCCGTGGCGTCCTTGAGGATGACGCCAAAGAACAGCTGCAGCAACATACCGAGCCAGAAGGCCGGGACCGCAACGAGGATCGACGTGGTGAGCGTTACCAAAATATCCCAGAAGGAATAACGCTTTACCGCTGAAATGATACCCGCACCGATACCCATAATTGCCTCGAGCACGATGGCGCACGCGGCAAGTTTGACCGTATACGGATACTTCTGGGCAAAGATATCCGTAACCGGCAGCTTGCGCTGATACGAATTGCCCAGATCGCCATGAAGCAGGCCGTTCATGTAATACAAGTAACGGTCCACAAGCGACGTTTGAACGGGGTCGCCGTTCTCGTCAAGGATCGCGTTGCCGTCCTCGTCCGACTGGACCAGGTGATAGCGAACGCGAAGCTGAAGCTCCACCTCGGGGGACAGAGCCTTGTCTCCACCGATCAGCTTGATCGGATCTCCCGGCACGATATTCTGGAGGGCGAACAGAATCAGCGTAACGCCCAAAAATACCGGGATGAACTGAAGCACACGTTTAACGATGTACTTACCCATACCACTCCCCTATCTAGGGATTAACCTAAATGGGATGCCGATCGCCAGACCGGCATCCCAAAATTACCATCAGCCAGTTTACCCCAGGTTAGGGAGAACTGTATGTTTCCCATGAGGTCTACGTAAATACTTGACCCTCACGGAAGCTGCAAACTCTTAGGCGAGCTCAGCGGTACCCAGCTCGGCGTGCTTCTGCGGATCGACATAGAGGTGCTTGATGCGATCGGAGCCGACGATGGTGTGCGTGTAGAACATCACCGGGATGACCGGGCAGTCGGCAGCGACCATAGCGTCAGCCTCCTGCATCTTAGCGACGCGCTCTTCGTCGTCAACAGTAGTGCGAGCCTCGTTGACCTTGGCGTCGAACTCGGGGTTGTTGTAACCGGAACGGTTGTCGCCACCGAGGGAGTCAGAGTGGAACAGCGGATACAGGAAGTTGTCCATAATCGGGTAGTCGGCAATCCAACCCAGACGACCGAACTGATAGTTAAAGTTCTGATACTGCTCGAGCAGGGCAGACCACTCAGGGGTATCGGAGACAGCGGTAACGCCAACCTTGGCGAGGTCGCCGATGATGGACTCCATGATCTCCTTGTGACCGCCGTCCTGGTTGTAGGACAGGGTCACGCTAATGCCACGATCCCCGTTAGCGCCAGCGGGAGCAACCTTGTCGAGGTACTCGTTAGCCTTGTCGACATCGTAGGCGCAGAACTCCCATGCGCCCTCCTTGTAGCCATCGATGCCCGGAGGAACAATGCCGTCGGCAGGGGTACGGGTACCCTTGAAGATGGTCTTGCAGATGGCCTCACGGTTGATGGCCAGGGAGATGCCCCTGCGCAGGTCGGCGTTGTTGAACGGCTCGGCCGTGGTGTTGCAGGTCAGATAGTAGGTGGAAGGCTCGGCGCCGAGCAGCATGCGCTCGCCGTCACCCATGGTGTAGCCGTCCTTGGACACGCCGCGATCCTTCTTGGCGGCATCGATCTGAGCGACGGGAACGTCGCAGACATCGAGGTTACCGGCCTGGAACTCCTTGTAAGCAGTCTCCATGTCCTTGATGACCTGGAAGTGGATGCCATCGATCTTGGCCTTGTCGCCATAGTAATCGTCGAACTTCTTAAGGTTGATCTCCTGACCATCCTCCCACTTGCCGTCCATCATGAACGGGCCGTTACCGACCGGTGCAAGATAGAAGCTCTTGACATCGGACTCGGCGCACTCGGGAACCGGGGCCAGAGCCGGGTGAGAGGCGACGAAGGGGAAGTCGGCGTAAGCGGAAGACAGCTTGACGACGAGGGTCTCATCGTCGGGGCAAGTAACACCGCTGAGCTCGGTAGCGTTACCGGCAAGCAGGTCGTCATAGCCCTCGACCATAGAAAGGTGATAGGAGACCTCGGAAGGGCCGTACTCGGTAGCGATGGCCGACTTGGTGTTGACCAGACGCTCCCAACCGAGCTTGAAGGACTTGGAGGTAACGTCGTCACCGTTGTGGAACTTGGCCTTCTTGATCTTGAAGGTGAACTCGGTGGCGTCGTCGTTGGGCTCAAAGGACTCGCAAGCCAGCGGAACAATCTCGCCCTTCTCGGCGTCATAAGAGGTCAGAGCATCAAAGAGCTGGTACTCGACCTGAGTGCCCTGGTCCTCCTGGACGTTATAGGGGTCGATGCAGACCGGGTTGTTGATGTAGAAGTTCAGCGTCGAACCGGACTCAGAACCGGAAGCGTCGCCGCCCTTCTTGCCGCATGCGGCAAGAAAAGCCATGGAGCTCGCAGCAAGGGTACCGCCGACAAAGGCGCGACGACCCATAACGGGCTGGTGGAACATAGAATCAGCCATGCCATCCTCCTTATGAGATAGGACAAAGTAAGTTCGGTCAGGCAACGTCAAGACAGCCCAATCGAACCATTCAAACGCGGTCCGCCGTTTTGGCTGGTTATACAAAGCGGGCCAACGTATTGCAATACAGTAGCGCATTTTATGCACGATTTGGGGCTAATTCCGGTTAACGGTCGAGATTTTCTTTAGTTGGGCGAAGTATATGAGGATATTTTGACTCTGTTACAAATATGTAAACAAAAAGGGTCCCGCACCTGCGAGACCCATTGCAAACGTATATACCCCGATGCTTAGTAGCCGACGATGCCCTGCGGGAAGAAGAACATGCACAGGACGACGCACACGGCAAAAACAACTGCCATAATTACCGTCAGGCGATCGAGGTTCTGCTCCATGACGCCCGTGGCAGAGCTGGAGTTATACAGCGAGCTAGCGATCATATCCGAAACGCCGGTGCCCTTACCGGAATGCATCAGGACGAGAATCGTCAGCGCCACGGCAGAGACAGCCCAAACGACAAACAGAAGAATCTGGAACGGACCCATAGATAAGCTCCTTAATAGAACAGTTCAAACTCCAGTACTGTACCACAATCCCCCGCTCTCCCCTACCTGCCACTCAAGGACGGGGTGGAAATGGCAGAAATACCAAAAAAGGGGGTTGTCCGGTTGTGGACAACCCCCTTACTAGAAAACGGTATTTGTTTTCTATTAGGCCTCGGTGGCGAGCACGCGGCCCGTCATCTCGGCGGAAGGCTCAATACCAGCCATGGTGAGCATGGTCGGAGCGATATCGGAAAGACGGCCGTCCTCGATACCGGTGAGCTTGGCCTTCTCATCAACGATGATGAACGGCACGCGGTTGGTGGTGTGAGCCGTAAACGGATGCTTGGAACCGTCGGAAGCAACGTCAAACATGTGATCGGCGTTGCCGTGGTCGGCGGTAATCAGCGCAAAGCCGCCCTTGGCGAGAATCGCCGGGACAACCTTGGACAGGGCATCGTCAACAGCCTCGACAGCCTTAACGGCAGCGTCGAAAACACCGGTGTGACCAACCATGTCGCAGTTCGCGAAGTTCACGATGTAGAAATCAGCGCGATCCTCGTTGATGGCGGCGACGAGCTTCTCGGTAACCTCGGGAGCGCTCATCTCGGGCTGCAGATCGTAGGTAGCAACCTTGGGGGAAGCGACGAGCACGCGCTCCTCGCCCTCCTTGGGCTCCTCGATGCCACCGTTGAGGAAGAACGTCACGTGGGCGTACTTCTCGGTCTCGGCAGTGTGCAGCTGCTTCAGGCCATTGGCGGCGATAACGTCGGCCAGGACGTTCTCGGGGAACGTCTTGGGGAAGGCGACCTCGACGTCAAACGTCGGATCGTACTCGGTCATCGTCACAAAGTGCGAAAGCTTGATCTGCTCGCGCTCAAAGCCGTCGAACTCCTTGTCCGTGAACACGCGGGTCATCTGACGAGCGCGGTCGGGACGGAAGTTGAAGAAGATGGCCGCGTCGCCCTCGTGAATGCCCTCGTTGTGGGCAGCGAAGGGCTCGACGAACTCGTCGCCGCGCGGGTCCTTCTCGTAGTAGGCCTTGATACCGGCAACGGGGTCGGTATCAGCATCGGACGCGTTGACCATGACGTCGTAGGCGCGCTGGATGCGCTCCCAACGATTATCGCGGTCCATGGCCCAATAACGGCCCGAGACGGTGGCAACGCGAGCGTCGCAACCGGTCTCCTCGGAGATCTTAGCCAGGAAGGCGCAGAACTCACTCATGTAACCGGCACCGGACTGCGGGTCAACGTCGCGACCATCCATGAAGGCGTGGACGCGAACGGTCTTGACACCGTGCTCGGCAGCCATCTTGACCAGAGCCTCGACGTGGTTCATGTGAGAATGAACACCGCCAGGGCTCATAAGGCCCATGAGGTGGAGAGTCTTACCGTCAGCCTTGACATCGTCCATAGCCTTGACGAAAACCTCGTTCTTGGCGATGGAGCCGTCCTTGATGGCATTGTTGATGCGCGAAAGCTCCTGGAACACGATGCGGCCGGCACCGATGTTGAGGTGACCCACCTCGGAGTTACCCATCTGGCCGTCGGGAAGGCCCACGTCCTCGCCCGAAGCACCGAGCGTGGTGTGGGGGTACTTCTCGTACAGGCCATCAAGGAAGGGCGTCTTGGCAGCGGCGACGGCGTTCTCGCCATCGGCCGGAGCAAGGCCGCAGCCATCCATGATAATCAGGAGTGCAGGAAGATGACGTTGTGCCATATGTCCTACTCGCCTGCCTTGACGACCATAGAGGCGAAGTCGGCAGCCTTGAGCGAAGCGCCGCCCACGAGGGCGCCGTCAACGTCGGGCTTGGCGACGAGCTCGGCGATGTTGCCGGGCTTGGCGGAACCGCCATACAGCACGCGGATGCCGTTAGCGAGCTCCTCGCCGAACATCTCCTTGAGGGTCTCACGGATAGCACCGCAGACCTCCTGAGCATCCTCGGCGGTAGCGGTCTTGCCGGTGCCGATGGCCCAGATGGGCTCATAGGCGACGACGACCTGCTTGGGGCAGGTGATCTCAAGACCAGCAAGGCCAGCCTTGACCTGGTTCACGACGTGCTCGACATAGGTGCCGGCCTCGCGGACCTCGAGGGACTCGCCGCAGCAGAAGACGGGAACAAGGCCGGCGGCAACGAGAGCCTTGGCCTTCTTGTTCTGGTCCTCGTCGGTCTCGTGGAAGTAGTCGCGACGCTCGGAGTGACCGATGATGCAGTAGGTGCAGCCAGCGGACTTGAGCATGTCGCAAGAGGACTCACCGGTGAAGGCACCCTTGGCCTCCCAGTACACGTTCTGTGCACCGAGGGCGATGGGGGCAGCCTGAATGCGGTCATGAACCGTGGTGATGTCGATGGTCGGAGGGCAGACGAGCACCTCGACGCCAGCCGGGACCTCGGGCAGAGCCTGGCCCAGCTCGTCGGCGAGCTTCGCAGCCTCGGCGACGTCGTTGTTCATCTTCCAGTTACCAGCGATGAGAAGGGTGCGATTAGGCATCGAGAAGCGCCTCCACTCCGGGCAGGGCCTTACCCTCGACGAGCTCCATGGAAGCGCCACCACCGGTGGAGATCCAGCTCATCTTGTCGGCCAGGTTGAACTTGTTGACAGCCGCGACAGAGTCGCCACCGCCGATGATCGAGGTGCAGTCGGCCTCGGCGACAGCCTCGGCGATAGCCTGGGTGCCGTG
>CABTZM010000072.1 GCA_902489295.1 uncultured Collinsella sp. | reverse complement strand
GAACGCGACAATCATCCGCTTTTGTAAGAAATTGGGCCTAAGCGGCTATCGAGAGTTGATCATGCAGCTCATCCAGGAGATAAGCGGAGACTATCTTCTGGCTGCCACCGTCGATCGCAATCGTCCTTTTGGCAGTACCGATTCAATTGAGGCCATCGAGGGCAACCTTGCAAATCTCCTGAAGGGCGTCATAGATCAAACGAAAATCGAGCTCGATAGCGCCAAATTGAGCATAATCGCCAAGGCAGTTCTTAGCGCCCCGCGAATTTACATCTTTGCTAAAGGGGAAAGCTATCTGGCGGGATGTATCTTTCGCAACAATCTTCTCAAGCTCGATCGTCATGTCACCATGGCAGACGACGGGGGCCTGCAGACACTGCACGTTAAGAACGGTAGGCCCGGCGACCTGTTTTTATTCCTAAGCTACAGCGGCATTCACTATGATTATTCCAAATACGCCGCCGCTCTTTCCGAGCGCGGAATCAAGCCGTGTTTAATCACGGCGTTTTCTGATTCGGCGCTCGCCAGGCAATGCGACACTGTCTTGCTCATTCCAAAATCAGAGCGCGTGATTGGAAAGGTTGCCAATTACTCTTCCATGATCTCGCTCACGTATACGCTTCAGGTTATTTATTCGCTTATATTCAATCAGGATTATCAAGAGAACTATCGTGTAAAACACGAGGCCGATTCGTTCATCTTTACGAGTTTTGCGGAGATTTAGTCATACAAAAGGTGACCCCAAAGCATTTTGCCTTGAGGCCACCTTTTGTGCTTTTGCTATCTGGATGGCTTCTCTACTTCAGCTCAGGCCAATAGCCCTTGTTCGCCTCGATCATGTCGTCCAAGACTTCCTTGGCCACGCGCGCTGAGGGAATCGTGCGATTGAGGGTGAAGGCCTCGAGTGCCTTCTGGTAGGAGCCCTCGATAACGGCCTCGACCACAAGGCCCTCGCAGGCATCCTGCTGCTCGATAAGGCCCTTGTAGAAGCGGGGAATCTTCCCGACGCGGACCGGTTCGGCTCCTCGATCGGTGATGTACGCCGGAATCTCGACGGTTGCGTCGTCCGAGAGATTCTCGATTGCGCCATTATTGGGCACGATCACCAGCTGGCGATGGCGCAAATCCTTCGCCAGGGACTTGACGACATCGACAATGAACCTGCCGTGGACGCCTACGTAGAACTGCGTGAGATCGACCTTTTCACCGCGCTTAAGCGCCGCAGATGCGTCGAAGATACGCTTTTCGCGGCCGTTTACGACCTGCATGCCACGCGTGTTATTGATGTCCATGTACTCCACGCAGGCATCGGGCAACAGGTAATACTGGTAATAGGTATTGGGGAGGTAATCCTGGAATAGCGTGGAAATCGTTGCCGCATTCTTGAAGGTGTGGGCCCAGTCTGGGTCCTTTACCAATGCGTCATTGAGGCTTGCCTCGGAAATGTAACCGTACTTACGCACGTGCTCTTTGAGCTTGTCCGTAACGTCGACACCCTTGCAGCGTACGCTGGTATACCACCCAAAGTGATTGAGGCCAAAGTAGTCGACTTCAATGTCGTCGAGTTCGCAGCCCAAAATCTCCGCCATGCGGGCTTCAATCTCTACCGGCATGTCGCAGATGTCGAGAATGCGAGCGTTTGGGCGCAGCTTGTGCATCGCCTTGGCTACGATGGCAGCGGGGTTGGAGTAGTTGACGATCCAGTAGTCCTTGCAGGCGTACTCCTCGCAGAAATCGACAAGCTCGCACATGGGGAAGATGGTCCTCATGCCATAGGCCATGCCACCTGCTCCGCAGGTTTCTTGGCCGACTACGCCATGGCGCAGGCTGATCTGCTCATCCTGGATACGCATCTTGAGCCCGCCCACGCGCATCTGCGCCATAACAAAGTTCGCATCTGTAAACGCCTCTTTGGGGTCGACGGTTACATGCAAGGGGATCTCGGGAGCAAGGTCATCGATAACTGCCTTAACCACCACAGCGACCGTGTCCTGGCGTTCCTTGTCGATGTCATAGAGCCAAAGCTCACGAATCCCCAGTTCGTCCTTTTGATCAATCAGGTCTTTGACGATACCGGCGGTATAGGTGCTGCCGCCGCCGCAGATGACAATCTTGTATCCGTTCATGTTGTTCATGCCTTTCAAATCAAATTGAGCTGCAGACAATCTTGGTTACTATCTGCACGAAGTAGGTAGCGATGTTGATGACCGCCGCCATGCCTGCAATGCTGCCTGCGTCCGCGTGCCTTCCTGAACGCCGGGTCCAAACCGCAGCGAGTAGACCCAGGAGCGGCCAGATAAAACCACATGCGAATGCAGCCATAAGTACGAGAAGACCCCTTGTCGACTTTTCTTTGCACATGTTGAGCAGGCGTTCGAACATGCCTCGGATTGAATGAAACGTTTTGGTCAACATGAGGTCTCCTCGCTTATCGCTTATCGATTATCGATTAAGCGACTGTTAATCTTCCAGATTAAGGATGGGACGCAGCAGGTCGTAGACGGAGTGCACGTTGGTTCCCACGACAATTTGGACATTGGTGCCGTTCTTAAACAGGCCCTTGTCGATAGCCTTCTTGATGGTCTCTTCGTTGACCTTGTCGGGATCTTTGACTTCGACACGGAGACGAGTCATGCAGCAGCCCATGGTGTTGATATTGTCCTTGCCGCCAAGGCCGTTGATGATGTTCTGCACCATTTCCTGCTGTTTTGCGTCGACTTCCGGAGTTCCGGAGGACTTGAGAGCATTGTTGTCTCCGGAGACCTCTGCAGACCACTCTGCGGAACGGCCGGGCGTCATGAGGTTGAGTTTCTTGATCACCATCGCCAGAACGATGAACGAAACGGCGGCAAACACGATGCCCAAGACGATGTAAATCGGGAACTTGGTGACGCCCATTGGCAAAGGCAGGCCGAGCGTGAGCAGCTCGATGCCACCGTACATGTTAAGCAAGCGGACTCCCAGGACAAACAGGAGCATCTCGCCCAGTCCGTAGAACAGGCTGTAGGCAACCCAGAGAATCGGAGACGCGAACAGGATCATGAAGTCGAGCGGCTCAGTGATGCCGGAGAGCATGGCGGTGATGTAAATGGGCACCAGCATGGCTGCGACAGCTTTTCGATTCTCCGGACGGGAAGTCGCAATCATTGCGAGCACGGTGCCGAGGGTTACGAATTCCTTGCCAAAGCCGAACATGGCAAAGCGGACAGAGGGGTCGACTGTGGTGAGGGATCCGTCGGCGATATGGGGAAGCTCGGCATAGAAGATGTTTGCTGCGCCGGAAACACTCTGGCCGGCGACGACCGCCGTGCCGCCAATCGCGGAGTAGTCAAACGGCATCCACATAAAGTGGTGCATGCCGAGAGGTACGAGGACGCGGTTCAGGAAGCCGTAAATGAAAACGCCCAGACCACCCGAGGCTGCGATGAATGAAGAAGCGTTGCTGATGGCGTTGGCGATAGGGGGCCACACGATAGTCGCTCCGATGCCGAAGACAATGCTCAGCGGAACCATCGCCAGAAGGGCCAGGCGGGGTCCGCCGTAAATCCGGATATACTCCGATACCTTTACGTCGATCAGTTTGTTGTAGAGCCAACCGCAGAAGCATCCGATGAGTACGCCGCCGAAGACGTTGACATCGGTAACTTGAAGACCCAGTACCGTTGCCTGGCCAGTGCCATACAGACCCATCGCGCCGGCTTTTGCCAGCTGATCGGTGAGCGTCAGGTAGGCGTTGTTGACATACAGGAACATGAGGTAACTAATAAGTCCAAACACTGCCGCGTTGGATTTTTGCTTCTTTGCGAAGCCTGCCGTTAGGCCGACTGCGAAAATCACCGGCAGGTTGCCGATCACCGCGGAGTTGGTTGCCGCGGAGAGCAGCGTGCCCAGATCTGCGACAACTCCGCTGCCGAGCGAGCATACCGTGGCGATGGCCAAAATGATGCCCGTTACCGAAAGGTACAAAATAGGGTCGACGATAACGCGGCCAAAGTTCTGGAAGGCCGTTTTGACTTTATCCATCTCTTCCCCTCTCCTAACTAATCTCGGGGGCTTGCCCCTTAGGCAGAGACGACACTCGCATACTTGCCGGCGTCAGGTGTTGATGTCGCCTCTGTTTACGGATTTCATGATAGTTGGGGTGTTTGCAAACAGGGCGGGCTGGAACAAACGGTTCTTAAAAACAAGTGCGACTAATCTATTTCGTTGTTACCATCTTTCCATTTCGGTCAGCGGTATTCTTTTTTAGGCAAATGGCTTTGGACGCGAGTGACTAGCTACGCCTTGATTTGCCAAGTTTGAAATCCATCCATCTCTTTTTAATAGGCTCTTGCGAAGTTTTGGTCTCGAGGAGATGTTCCGGCTCTTGCCGCCCGGGCGTCCCGGAAGAAAGGAGGAGGAGCGGAAGAAGCATTCCGATCCTGTGCGCGTCCATTTCCTGTGACAGCAGGGTTTCAAGCAGCTTTTTCGCTTCATCGAGGCGCAGGGACTGCCTTTCGGCTCCCTGCGACCGCGGGATTGATACTGCATCGCATGCGATGCAGCTGTTGAAGTCAAGCAATCGTTGGTCGAATTTTGGTCGAAATTGGCACGGCATTAATTCAAGCATTTTATCAAAATATGTTAATCTACCTGCGCATATAACGGTATCAAAGAGCTTCAAAAGGTGTCGATAAACAGCGATATTCCGTTCTCATAACCCGGAGGTCGTAGGTTCAAATCCTGCCCCCGCGACCAAGAACTTTTAGCAGCTCAGAGGTATTGTTCCTCTGGGCTGTTTTTCTTTGGATAAAGGATGCGGTGAAGACTTCCGAGCGGAATATGAGCAGATTGCAACGACCGCCAGGACAAAAGGGATACCAATAAAACTAAAACCAGCTAAAAAGAAGTGAAGAACCCGTAGAATCTTTCTCAGTGGAAAAGGCTATCAAGTAAGGGTCTCTATGCCGAAAAAGTCGGTGAGTAGCATGAAGAAGAATGCCGTAAAGCCAAAAGAGGGGGCGGAGCTATCCGAGTCCGATTCTGTGAAAGAAGGTGTTGGGGGCCTAAAGGCCGAGGCTGATCGACAGGAGGAAGAAGCCCAGAGATATGCCGTCGCCTTCCTCCAGAAGGTGATGAGGCTGAAGGGCGTGGCGATCGAGCGCGACCATTTCCTCCGTTCTGAGCTCCGGAAACGAGGCGTCTCGGACGAGCGAGTGGAGCTCGCTATTTCAACGAGCCCGGCAGCCGCCGGGATGGATTCCGGCCTTGTCGACTCCATCGCTATGGACGTCATTGATTTCGAGACGAAGAAATCGAGCGTCCTTTCGTTTTCCGCGGGATTACCCGGCGGGTTAGCGATGCTCGGAACGATCCCGGCGGACGTGACGCAGTACTATGTCCACGCCTTTCGAATCATGCAGAAACTGGCGTATCTCTACGGCTGGCAGTCCTTCATCGACGATTGCGACGAGATGGACGATGAGACCTTGGCGGCTTTTGCCCTTCTCCTGGCCGTGATGGTCGGAGTGAGCGGGGCCAACTCCGCGTTGACGGCGTTTTCCAAAACGGTCCAGTCGAATATCGCCAAGAAGGTCGCCAACAAGGCTCTTACGCAGACAAGCTACTACCCGATTATCAAAAAGGTTCTTGCCGGAATCGGCGTCAAAATCACCAAAAGCAGTTTCGGCGACGCGGTGAGCAAGGTCGTTCCGGTCGTCGGCGGTCTCGTCTCGGGAGGCCTCACGTTCGTCAGCCTCAAGGGCGGGTCGAGGAGACTTGCAGGGGAGCTCAGGTCATTGCCGCAGGCGACAGGTCCCTTGACCGCAGCGGCGGTTGATTCTTTTACTGATTTTGCCGAAATGAAGGGGATGACGAGCGATGACGATGCCCAAATGGCATGAGACCATGCGGCCCATCCTTGAAGCGCTGGCGCATGTCGATGGATATCTGGCGGGCACCGACCTCCAGGATGCCGTGGCGATCGAATTCGACATGACCGATGACGAACGTGGCGAGCGTCTCAAGACCGGCCAGTCGAGACTCTACAACCGCGTGTACTGGGGTATCACCGATTTGGAGAAGGCTAAGCTCCTGGAATACGGCGAGAAGAAGGGAACCTACCGTATCACCGATGCCGGCAGGACGTACCTCTCTGATTATCCCGGACCCATTACAGCCAAGGGTCTCTATGAGAACTGCACGGCATTCAAGAAGTGGAAAGACGGCTATCAGGCCGCAAGCAAGGCCAAAAACGCTTCAGAGCCCGAGGGTGTTTCGACGCTGGAGGACCAGGAGTCCCCTCAGGAGGCGATGGAGTCTGCCTACGGCGAGATTCGCGACGCGCTCGCCGACGACCTCATTTCGATCATCATGGGAAAAGATCCGTATTTCTTCGAGCACCTGGTCGGAAAGCTGCTCGTGGCGATGGGTTACGGCGAGAGCCTGGACTCCCGTGCCGACGTCACCAAAAAGAGTGGTGACGAGGGGATAGACGGCGTCGTCCGTGAGGACCGACTCGGATTTGGAACCATCTGCTACCAGGCTAAGCGGTGGGATCCGCAAAGGACGGTCGGACGGCCGGAGGTTCAGGCATTCGTCGGGGCGCTTTCCGGAAAGGGCGTATCGAAGGGCCTTTTTCATCACCACGGCTCGCTTCTCCAAGGATGCCTGCAAATATGCTGAGGGCCTCCTGGGGCAGACGGTCGTGCTCGTCGACGGCCCCGCACTCGCCGGCCTCATGATCGACTACGGCGTCGGCGTGAGCACGAGACAGGTCTACGAGATCAAGGCCGTTGACACCGATTTCTTCGACGAATAGCGCGTGTCTGCAACGCGCCGCTACCGCGCGCCCTTCCGCCCGTTGCATTTCGAGCAGAGCACCTGCAGGTTGGATGGAACGGTCTTGCCGCCCTTCGCGACCGGCACGATATGGTCGACGTGCAGGCCCACGCCGTCCGGCATGTATTTCCCGCATATCTGGCAGGTGTAGTTGTCCCGGCGGGCGATCTGCTCGCGCAGCTGCTTCGTCATCAGCCTTCGCTGGTTCTTGGCGTGATAGTCCCTGAGCGTCGCCTCGTCGTTGATGGCGGCGAGGCGGATGCGGCGCTCGACGATCCACTCCCAGTTCACGTCAAGCTCGGAATCATCCATCGACACCTTGTAGGACGTCTTCACGTAGTTGGCCTGCTTGTACCTCGTCTGGTCGCGGCAGGTGATGAACCTAAAGGCCCTGTCATCGTCGACCGCCTCGGCGTACTGACGCTCGCGCCGGCTGCGGAGCCGGCAGGTTTTCAGATACTCTTCTTGCTCGTGCTTCCAGTTCTGGATGTATGCCCTATGGGCGACGATGGCGTCCCAACCGGCCGGTTCCATCAGGTGACGGTCGATGTAGTCCTCGATCCTCACGTTGCGCCTGCCAGACACATCGAAGCGGGCCACGTAGTAGGGATACCTAAAGGGGCTCGCCAGAATCCTGCGAACCAGGACCGCGATTGTACAGACCAGGGCTATGACCAGCACGCCGAGAACGAAATAGGGCGTCAGATCGACTATATAGTGGTACCCGTCTATCTCATAGAGCTGAGTCATGGCATTCTTCCTTCCCCAAGGATGGCAAAATGATACCAAGACGCGGGTCTTCCGGATCGCGGGCGCTTTCCACGCGATACATCCATGCCCCTCCGTCCGGACACCGCACACCGAACCCCCACACCACGTTCGCTTTACAATCAAGAACATTCGTTCGACAATGAAGCCCGTGAGATACAAACGCATGTTCGGGGGTACGCGCATGATCATGAAAAAGCACTCGCTTGCGGGAACCTGTGGCATACCCACCGATGCACAGCGCATCTACATCCCCGTGGACGCCAATGGCGCGGACGACCCCGACCACGGCCCGTCCGATCCCGTCACCATTCACTGGCCGGACGGCCGCAGTTGGAAGGTTGAGAGCATCTACGCCCGCCAGGAGTTCGGCCGCGCCATCTTCGGTAACCTCTGTGTGCGTTACGACGTCTGCATCGCGAGGCAGCGCAAAACGGTCTGGTGGGAGCACGGCGACTGGTTCGTCGAGCGCGGTGGCGGCATGGCGGTGATGCCCGAGTGATGGGCCACACAAAAGACTTCGGCGGCGGCATCACCGTTCGCGCCAACGGCGACAAGCCCGGCAGACGCGTCCATAAGCAGTACGTAGACGTCTACGCCCGCACTAACGCTGACGGAACGACGGTGCCTGTCCGCGTCTGCTGGCCGGATGGCCGCGGCTTCACGATCGACCAAATCATTCGAATAGACCCCTTCGGCGCGGTCATCCACGACGCGCAGACGGCGGTCTACACGGTGCGCTTCGGCGGCTGGACCACTCAGCTCATGCTGGAGCACTACCACAGGGAGGACCCCATTCACGGGGCAGATGACCGCCTGCGATGGTGGGTCTGGGCGTTCGAGAACACCCGCTCGAAGAGCGACGTTTCCGCACCGCCTGCCGCGAGCAGTTCTTAGTCCGCGATCCTGATCCCGACCGACATGGCCTCGGCGAGGACTTCAATCCTTCTGCCATAATCCTCGATCTCGGAGAATACCCCGATACCGTCCATGAGCCGCTGGGCGGCTTCGCTCGGCCCGTCCCCCGTCGTGACGCGACGTTCTTCCATGCCGAAACAATCCTCTCTATGCGAGAAAGGCGATGATAGCAGGTGCTGTCCGGTCCAGCGTAAACAGCGTTTTACGTTTTACGGCGTTCGCCGCAGCAGGACTACGGCTCCGCGGCCGGGTGGCACCTCCGCTACGCCGCGTCAAGGGGGCCCATGAGACCCCGCACAAACCTCCGCTCCGCTCCGGTTGGTGGAGGTCGTCATGGACCTCCCTTGACCCGCCTTCGCTCCGGTGCGGCTTTGCAGGGAGCAAAGCCGACGACGACGCGCGGCGTCGCCATTCGGCTTTGCCCGCAGGGGCGAGATGTTGAGGGCCACGTGCCCGGAACGGAGGAAGACATGCAGCAGCTGATGACCGAGGAAATCGCCAAGACGGTGCCGAGGCTCTACGGACAGGACGGAGCGGAGGACCCCATCGTCCACGTCCACTACTTCTCGTGCGTGAACGGATGGGACTGGTACCTCACCGAGTTCGACCCGAGGACCGGCGAGGCGTTCGGCCTCGTGCGCGGCTTCGAGACCGAGTGGGGCTACTTCAGCGTCCGCGAGATGGAGAGGGTGAACCGCGAGAAGGGGTTCGGGGTCGTCGAGCGCGACGAGCACTTCGAGCTGTTAGCGTCAATCTATTTTTCACCAGTTTCGCTAAGCAGGCGCACCGTTCGCGCAAAGGCGGTTTCACCGGTTGCGCTAACGTATTTTCACCGATTCCGGTCACGGCTTGACGGGG
>CABTZM010000071.1 GCA_902489295.1 uncultured Collinsella sp. | reverse complement strand
GATGGAGTTTCGTCAGCACTCCGTGGTGCATGCCCGCGCCCTCAAGGATATCCACGAGAACGGCATCCATGGCGACCTGCAGCCCATGACGCGCGAGGTTATCGATACCTTCCGTGCCATCGGCTCCATCCAAAAGCGCTACGGCAAGAAGATGGCGCATCGCTACATCATCTCGTTCACCAAGAGTGCCCAGCATGTGGCCGACGTCTTTGAACTCGCCCACCTTTCCTTCGCACACGAGGAGGACGTGCCCGAGCTCGACGTGATCCCGCTGTTCGAGCAGCTCGAGGATCTCGAGGGCTGCGTCGACGTGCTCGACCAGATGCTCACGCTGCCCGTGGTGCAAAAGCGTCTTGCCCAGACCAACCGCCGCATGGAGGTCATGCTGGGCTACTCCGACTCCTCCAAGGATGCCGGTCCTACCACGGCCATGCTCGCCCTGCACTCCGCGCAGGAGCGCATCGCCAAGTGGGCCGAGAAGAACGATATCGACCTGGTGCTCATGCACGGCCGCGGCGGTGCCGTGGGCCGTGGCGGCGGTCCGGCCAACAAGGCCGTTCTGGCGCAGCCCAAGGGCTCGGTCAACTGCTTCTTTAAGCTTACCGAGCAGGGCGAGGTCATTTTTGCCCGTTACGGCAACCGCACGCTGGCTCAGCGCCATGTTGAGTCCGTTGCCGCCGCAACGCTGCTTCAGTCGGCCCCGAGTGTCGAGAAGACCAACACCGAGACCACGCGGAAGTTCTGGGATATGGCCGAGAAGCTCAACGCCGCAAGCCACGAGCGCTATCTGGACCTGCTGAACACCGACGACTTTACGCCGTGGTTCTCGACTGTGACGCCGCTGACCGAGGTCGGCCTGCTGCCGATCGGCTCGCGTCCCGCCAAGCGCGGCTTGGGTGCCAAGTCGCTCGACGACCTGCGTACCATTCCGTGGATCTTCAGCTGGAGCCAGGCCCGCATTAACCTAGCCGCTTGGTACGGCCTGGGCACCGCCTGCGAGCAGTTTGGCGATCTTGATCAGCTCAAGGCCGCCTACCAGGAGTGGCCGTTCTTCCGCACGTTCATCGACAACATCGAGATGTCGATTGCCAAGACCGACCAGCGCATCGCCAAGATGTACCTGCACCTGGGCGACCGCGAGGATCTGTCCGAGAAGGTCTTTACCGAGATGCAGCTCACCCGTAAGTGGGTCCTCGCCATCGTCGGTGACGAGTGGCCGCTACAGCGCCGCCGCGTGCTCGGCTGCGCCGTCCGCGTCCGTAACCCTTACGTCGACGCTCTGTCCATCGCCCAGGTTCGCGCCCTTCGCGAGGTTCGTATGAACCAGGACGAGATGGCCGAGGAGAAGAAGGCCGAGTACATGAGCCTGATCCTTTCGACTGTGACTGGAGTTTCGGCAGGACTGCAGAACACGGGGTAATAGATAGCCCTGTAGTCGTCCGGGCCCGCCATTGGTTTACTTTTAGGCACGTCCTCGGACATGCAAGAAGCCCTCGCTGCGCACTTCGTGCGGCGAGGGTTTCTTGCGTCCTGCGGAGTGTGCCTAAAAATAAACCTATGGCGGGCCCTGCGATGTCCGGTCTTCTGC
Organism: uncultured Collinsella sp.; assembly: GCA_902489295.1. GTDB lineage: Bacteria > Actinomycetota > Coriobacteriia > Coriobacteriales > Coriobacteriaceae > Collinsella. Next base: position 7,889 of record CABTZM010000071.1, on the reverse strand, counting down.
GGATTACGGGCTGAAGGAAGAATGGTGCGCTTCGCGCGTTTTGGATGGGGTCTGTCTCGGCGGCGCGTGCGGCGCTTTCGCGCCTAGCGCCTTATCGGTCGGGATTGAGATGCTTTTGGCGCTTCGCGCATTTCGACTGCGGCGGCCGCGGTCCTTTGGGATCGCGGCCGTTTTTTGTACCGCTTAAATGTGAACGTTTTGTTAATGGGTTGGTGGGTGGTTGGTTGTTATCGGTTAGCGGCGTATCCTTCCTACGGTTTATCTAGTGTGTTAGATGAAAGGAAGAGGGCGCTCGTCGTTGTTTGAATGTGAATTGCCGTTTGACCATAAGACGTTGCATCTGGAGCTCGAGGATAAGAACTTCGCGGGTGTGATGGAGGGTCATCAAAACGAGTTTGAGACTACAAAAACGCAGCAAGAGCTTGTAGAAGAGTCGCTTGCTAATCCTTATGGCTCGCCTTCGCTCGAGGAGCTTTGTGCTGGCAAGAAGGACATCGTCATCATTAGCTCCGACCATACGCGTCCGGTTCCTTCGCGTGTGACAATGCCTATTCTGCTGCATCACATTCATACTGCTGCGCCCGAGGCTCGCGTTCGTATTCTGGTTGCGACTGGTATGCACCGTCCTTCGACGCACGAGGAGCTCGTCAACAAGTATGGCGAGGAGATCGTCGCCAACGAGGAGATCGTCATGCACGTCGCGACTGACGACAGCATGATGAAGAAGATCGGCACCCTGCCTTCTGGCGGTGAGTGCATCATCAACAAGATCGCTGTCGATTGCGACCTGCTGCTTGCCGAGGGCTTTATTGAGCCGCACTTCTTTGCCGGCTTCTCCGGTAGCCGCAAGTCCGTGCTGCCCGGTATCGCCAGCTATAAGACCATCATGTACAACCACAACGGTCAGTTTGTGAACGATTCTCATTCGCGCGCCGGCAACCTGTGCCACAACCACGTGAGCGAGGATATGTTTGCCGCTGCCGAAATGGCTCACCTTGCCTTTGTGCTCAACGTGGTGCTTAACGGCAAGCACGAGGTCATCGGTTCCTTTGCCGGCGACATCCATAAGGCCCATGAGGCTGGCTGCGAGTTCGTGAAGAGCCTTGCCGGCGTCGAGCCTGTCGAGTGCGAGATCGCTATCACTACCAATGGTGGCTACCCGCTCGACCAGAACATCTATCAGGCCGTAAAGGGTATGTGCGCTGCCGAGGCCACGCTTCCCGAGGGCGGCGTGATCATCGACGTTGCCGGTTGTGCCGACGGCCACGGTGGCGAGGGCTTCTACCACAACATCGCCGATAACGATCCGGCGGAGTTTGAGCGCGCCTGCATCGACCGTCCCAAGGATGAGACCCTGCCCGACCAGTGGACGAGCCAGATTTTCGCCCGCATTCTGGCACATCACCCCGTGATCATGGTTACCGACCTGTGCGATCACCAGATGATCAAGGACATGCACATGACGCCGGTCAACACCCTCGAGGAGGCACTCAAGCTCGCCTTTGAGATGAAGGGCGCGGACGCCAAGGTTGCCGTCATCCCCGATGGCTTGGGTGTTGTCGTTGCGCAGCACTAGCGCGCGACTTAAACGAATCGTTTATAACCGACAAGAAAGATAAGGTTTTATGCTTACCAAACTCCTGTGCGAATTCGGCGCGACGGCCCTTATGATCATCTTTGGCGTGGGCGTGCACTGCGACACCGTGCTCAAGGGCACCAAGTATCAGGGCTCTGGCCACATGTTTGCCATTACCACCTGGTCTTTTGGCATTTCGGTCTGCCTGTTTGTCTTTGGCGGAGCCGTGTGCATGAACCCGGCCATGGTGCTTGCCCAGTGCATCGTCGGCCTGGTGCCGTGGGGCAACTGCATTCCCTTCATGCTCGCCGATATGCTTGGCGGCTTTGTGGGCGCTTGCATCGCTTGGTTGATGTATGCCGATGAGTTCAAGGCTTCCGAGGGCGTTGTCGACCCCATTGCTCAGCGCAATATCTTCTCGACCAACCCCACCACCGAGGGCACCAACTATGCCCGCAACTTCTTCTGCGAGGCTATCTGCACCTTTGTGTTTATCAGCGCCATCCTTGCTGCCGCTAGCCGCGCTGGCGAGGACGTCCTGATGCTCGCCATCTGCGTTGGCCTGATCGTCTGGGCCGTTGGTATGGGCATGGGCGGCATTACCGGCTTCGCCATGAACCAGGCTCGTGACCTTGGTCCTCGCCTTGCTTACCAGGTGCTGCCGATTAAGAACAAGGCCGATAACAACTGGAAGTACGGCCTGCTTGTTCCCGGTATTGCTCCGTTTGTCGGTGCCGCTCTGGCCGCGCTGTTTGTGCATGGTTTCTTGGGCATGTTCTAGTCCAAAGCATTTGATATAACGTCCGGGCCCGGCACAGGTTAACTTTCCGCCGCGTCCTCGGACATGCAAGAGGCCCCCGCTGCGCACTTCGTGCGGCGGGGGCTTCTTGCGTCCTGCGGAGTGCGGCGGAAAGTTAACCTGTGCCGGGCCCTGCGGGGATCTAGTTGCATTGGAGCAAGCAACACTACATATATATCTGAATTTGGATGGGAGGGGCTTGTTGCTGGTAGGGGCTTTGGGCTGCTGTTTGCACTTTGGGGTGGAGTGGTTGCTTAGTTGAAGAGAGGCTTGATGGCTGATAGGTAGTCTTTGGCTACGTTGACTTTGTTTGCTTCGAAGTTGTGCCAGGCCCACCATTGGACTGTTCCTACGAAGCTTGAGGCTATGTGGTGGAGTAGGAAACTGCGATCCATCGTGGCTGCTGGGCCAGTTGGGGTGAGGGGGACCGTTTCGGTTGCTCGGGCCATGATGGTCTTGCGGAGGCAGTCGGCGAAGGCGCGTGAGCCGGCTCCTGCTACCAGCGCTCGGACGCCTTGGCGACGCTCCCATAGGTTGTTTAGGATGTGTTCCACCTGCACGAGTGGGTCGTTGAGGGGCGTGCCATCGTCGTCGAGGGCGTGGGTGCAGATGTCGCTCACGAGCTCTGCGAGTAGGTCGTCTTTGCTCTTGAAAAGGCCGTAGAACGTCGCGCGGCCCACGTTGGCACGCGCGATGATGTCGCCGACGGTGATCCTGCCGTAGTCTTCCTCGCGAAGGAGCTCGGAAAACGCCGTGACAATAGCGGCGCGGCTTTTTGTCTTGCGGGCATCCATGGCTATGCATCCACGTGAACGAGCAGGCAACGGAGCGTGCCAGAGCAGCCCTCGTAGGGGCGCTTACCGCCGCCGTAGCCGACGGCCTCGATGCGGTAACGGGCCGGCAGGTGCTCGGACGTGCGCAGTGCGGCGACGATGGCGGCGCCCGTGGGCGTCACGAGCTCGCCGGCGACCGGTGCGGGCGCGAGGGCGATATTGCCCGCCTGGCACAGGTTGACGACAGCAGGGACGGGAATGGGCATGAGGCCGTGGGCGCAGCGAATGGTGCCGTGGCCCTCGGAGAGCGACTCGACCACGATGTCCTCAATACCAAGGTCATCGAGGCAGATGGCGACCGAGCAGACGTCGACGATGGAATCGACGGCGCCCACCTCGTGGAACATGACGGTCTCGGGCGTTTTGCCGTGAGCCTTGGCCTCGGCAGCAGCGAGTACGGAAAAAATGGCGAGGGCGCGACGCTTGGCGCCATCGCTTAGCTGCGAGCCATCGATGATGGCGGTGACGTCCGCCAAAGAACGGTGATGATGGTGGTGGGCGTGATGGTGATCCTCGTGGCCATGACCGTGGGCCTCATGGTCATGCTCCTGGCAGTGCTCGTGTTCGTGCTCGCCATGATCATGATGGTGGTGCTCATGCTCGTGCGTGTGCTCGGCAGCTGCTTCGTTGCCGTAGAGCCAGGCCATATCGTGATCATGGTTCTCGAGCTCCTCTGCAAGCTGGACGTCAAAGTCGCAGGCGTCGATGCCATGCTTGTTTACGCGTGTAACGGCAATCTCAAAGCCGTCGACTGGTAGCGTGGCGAGCTGCTCGCGCAGATGCTCCTCGCTGGCGCCCAGATCGAGTAGAGCCGCGACGGTCATGTCGCCGCTGATGCCCGAGGTGCCGTCGATGATAAGCGTGTGCTGATGGTTGGACATGAAATGCTCCTTAGCGGGCGCGGGATGTGCCGGCGCTCAGATGATTGATAAGACTTGCCTGGTAGGCGGCGCCGAAGCCGTTGTCGATGTTGACGACCGAAACGCCGCTGGCGCAGGAGTTGAGCATGGCGAGCAGTGCGGCCACGCCGCCAAAACTCGCGCCATAGCCCACACTGGTGGGGACGGCGATGACCGGACAGCTCACAAGGCCTCCGATGACGCTCGCCAGGGCGCCTTCCATGCCGGCGATGGCGATGACCACCTGCGCCTGGGCAAGTTCCTCGGCATGCGCGAGCAGGCGGTGCAGGCCGGCGACACCCACGTCGTAAAGGCGATCGACCTCGTTGCCGTAGAACTCGGCCGTCAGTGCCGCCTCTTCGGCGACGGGCAGGTCGCTCGTGCCGGCGCAGGCGACGACGATGCATCCGTTGCCGGTGGGGGAGGGCTTGCCACCCACCAGGGCGAGCTGGGCGTCCGGGACATATCCCAGATCGATGTCGTTGCCGAGAAGCTCAGCGGTGCGCGCGGCTTTTTCGGCATCCAAGCGTGTGACCAGGATGCGCTCCTGGCCTGCATCGCGCAGCGCCTCGATAATGGCGGCAATTTGCTCGGCGGTTTTACCAGCACCGTAGACAACCTCGCCGGCTCCCTGGCGCACTCCGCGCGAAAGATCGAGCTGCGCAAAGCCCAAATCGGCGGTCGGAGCCGTCTGGATGCGCGTAAGGGCGACTGCCGGGGTGACTGATCCGCCGGCAACATCGCTCAGCAGCTGCTCTAGATCTCGCTTATCCATATATGTTCCCTTCGACGGCGCAAAGTCTAGCACTCAAAGGGTATGTTTCCGAACACTAAGACAAAATTGTTCGGAAACTATAGGACAGACTGATTCAATTGTTAGACGGATCGGCTAGTCGCGTAGGATGATGTCCATGGCGAGCATCAGGTTGCGCTCGTCGATGGCAAACGGGGCTGCCTCGCGTGTCTTGGGCTTGGCACAAAACGCGATGCCAGTGCCCGCGGCCCGGATCATGGGGATGTCGTTTGCCCCGTCGCCAATAGCGACCGTGTGGGCCATGTCGACGCCGCACTCAACTGCCCAGTCCAGCAGCTGGATGAGCTTGGACTCCTTGGTCACAATGTCTGCCGCCAGCTTACCCGTGAGCTTGCCGTCTACGACCTCCAGGCGGTTGGCCAGGCAAAAATCGATGCCCGCGGCGGCTACGATCTTGTCAGCGATCTCGTGGAAGCCGCCGCTTACCACGCCGACCTTCCAGCCCTTGCTGTGTGCCGAGCGCACAAGCTCTAACGCGCCGGGGGTAAATGTCACGCGCTCAAAGGTGCGCTCGAACACGCTCTCGTCCAGGCCGGCGAGCAGCCCCACGCGCTCCTCGAGCGCTTGCTTAAAGTCCAGCTCGCCGCGCATAGCGCGCTCGGTGATCTGTGCAACTTGCTCGCCCACACCGGCCTCCTCGCCCAACAGGTCGATGACCTCCTGGTTGATGAGCGTGGAGTCGATATCCATAACGATGAGGCGTGCAGTCATGGTGGGCCTTTCCGAGTGCTGTTTTATTGGGGCATATTGTCGCACGTGACGAGCGCGGGCGGGCGCCGCGGTGCGTCAATTGTTTCGTCTCCGTCAAGTCTTTGGGCAAGAGTTACTTTTTCGCGGTACATCGACGTGGGTGCGATAAGATAGAACGCCATGTCCGGCTGCGCGGTTTACGCAGGCTGGGCAAATCTGTACGACGCCGCCCGGAACGACACGGGGCGGCACAGATCCATAAAGGAGGATCACTGGTATGAGCCAGACCCGTCCCATCGATGAGCATTCCATGCACACCCGTACCTGCGGCGAGCTTCGCTTCGAGAACGTGGGCGAAGAGGTCACCCTCACCGGTTGGGTGAGCCGTCGCCGCGACCACGGCGGCCTTATCTTCTGCGACCTTCGCGACCGCGAGGGCATTACGCAGCTCACCTTCGACCCCGAGCACTCCGACGGCGATGCCTTTAAGATCGCCGAGACCATGCGTCCCGAGTGGCCCATCAAGATCCACGGCGTCGTGCGCGCTCGTGGCGAGGAGACCACCAACACCAAGCTCGCGACCGGCGAGATCGAGGTCCTGACCGACCACGCCGAGGTACTCAACACGTCCGTCACCCCGCCGTTCCAGATCGAGGACGGCATCGAGACCAGCGAGGACACCCGTCTGCGTTATCGCTATCTGGACCTCCGTCGTCCCGAGATGATGGCCAACCTCAAGCTGCGCTCCGACTTTACCTTTGCCATTCGCGAGGCGCTGCACAACCGTGAGTTCATGGAGGTCGAGACGCCCTCCCTGTTCAAGTCCACTCCCGAGGGCGCCCGCGACTTCATCGTCCCCAGCCGCATCCAGCCGGGCAACTTCTACGCCCTGCCGCAGTCCCCGCAGCTTCTGAAACAGCTGCTCATGGTCGGTGGCGTCGAGCGCTACTACCAGGTTGCCAAGTGCTTCCGCGACGAAGACCTACGTGCCGACCGTCAGCCCGAGTTCACTCAGGTCGATATCGAGATGTCTTTCGTGGACCAGAACGATGTCATGAGCGCGCTCGAAGAGGTTCTTGCCGATGCCTTCGGCCGCATGGGTGTCGAGATGCCCACGCCGCTGCGTCGCATGAACTACTGGGATGCCATGGACACCTATGGCTCCGACAAGCCCGATACCCGCTATGGCATGCACCTGGTCGACCTGACCGACATCTTTGCCAATTCCAAGTTCAAGGTCTTTGCGACCGCCGCAAACGAGGAGGGCTCTGTCGTCAAGGCCATCAACGCCAAGGGCGCCGGTGCCTGGGCACGTGCCAAGATCGATAAGCTCGCCGGCGTGGCTTCCGCGTTTGGCGCCAAGGGCCTGGCATGGATCGCCTTCCGCGAGGACGGCTCCATCAACAGCCCCATCGTCAAGTTCTTCTCGGACGAGGAGATGGCGGCTCTGCGCGAGCGCATGGACGTCGAGCCCGGCGACCTTGTGATGTTCGCCGCCGGCCCGCGTCTGCTCTCTGACGAGATCCTGGGCGGCATGCGTTCGCACATGGCCAATGCGCTCGAGATCAAGCGCGAGGGTCACGACTTCCTGTGGGTCGTCAACTTCCCGCTGTTCCATTGGGACGAGGATCGCAAGGCCTATGCTGCCGAGCATCAGCCCTTTACCCTGCCGACCGAGACCGACATCGCCAAGATCGAGGCCGATCCGCTGGCAGCCGGTTCGTGCACCTACGACTTTGTCATGGACGGCTTTGAGGCCGGCGGCGGCGGTATGCGTATCCACAACGCCGAGATGCAGATGTCCATGCTCAAGCTCCTGGGCTTTACCGAGGAGCGTGCCGAGTCTCAGTTCGGCTTCCTCATGGAGGCACTCAAGTTTGGTGCGCCCCCGATGGGCGGTTTCGCTCTGGGCCTGGACCGCGTGTGCATGCTGCTCACCGGCTCCGACTCCATCCGCGACGTCATGGCGTTCCCCAAGACGGCCAGCGGCTCCGACCTCATGTCGGGCGCCCCGAGTGCCGTTAGCGGCGCCCAGCTCAAGGACGTCAGCCTGCGCCTGATGTAGGCGAGCGGCTATATATTGCCCGCAACGCGGGAAGGACGTGTGCCTTCCCGCGTTTTTTATACGCCGAGATTGTGAGGGCATGGGGTGACCGGGCGTCGCGGAAAGTGCGTCCCGGAATCTGCGTCCAGAACGGGTCGCGCGTTCCCCAAAGGGGGCCTCTGGGGAAGCGCGACCCAGAATTCGGCCTAATAAAGGGGGACAGGTTCCCGGTGG
>CABTZM010000070.1 GCA_902489295.1 uncultured Collinsella sp. | reverse complement strand
CATCTACATCCTCGACCTCAAGCAGACTATCCTCGACGCCGACCAGGCCTACACCTTCGTCAAGAACGTCGCCAAGGGCGGCAACGTGCTGTTCGTCGGCACCAAGAAGCAGGCTCAGGAGGCCGTCAAGAACGCTGCTGAGCGCGCCAACATGCCTTACATCAACCAGCGTTGGCTCGGCGGCATGCTGACCAACTTCGTCACCATCCGCTCCCGCATCAACCGCATGGAGGAGCTTGAGGCCATGGTCGAGGACGGCCGCATGGCAGTGCTCCCCAAGAAGGAGCAGGCTGTTCTCGGCAAGGAGCTCACCAAGCTCCAGACCAACCTCGGTGGCGCCCGCGACATGAAGGGTCTGCCCCAGGCTCTCTTTGTCATCGACACCAAGCGCGAGGAGAACGCCATCAAGGAGGCTCAGCGCCTGAACATCCCCGTCGTCGCTCTGATCGACACCAACTCCGATCCCGACGAGGTCGAGTACGGCATCCCCTGCAACGATGACGCTATCTCTGCTGTCACCCTTATGTGCGAGCTCATGGCTGACGCCTGCCTCGCTGGCTCCGGCAAGGAGCAGGTCTCCGAGGCCGAGATGGCCGCTGAGCCCAAGGCCGAGTAAATCAGTCTTAGTTAATTCTTTTTCATCTCTTTGAAAGGAACCACAATGGCCCAGATTACCGCCGCTATGGTCAAGCAGCTCCGCGAGATGACCGACTCCCCGATGATGGAGTGCAAGAAGGCTCTCGTCGAGGCTGACGGCGACATGGACGCCGCTGTCGACGTTCTGCGCAAGAACGGCCTCGCCAAGGCTGCTAAGAAGGCTGGCCGCGAGACCAACGAGGGCGCTGTAGCCGCGTTCGTCTCCGAGGATGGCAAGACCGGCGCTCTGCTTGAGCTCTCCTGCGAGACCGACTTCGTTGGCTCCAACGCCAAGTTCACCGGCTTTGCTTCCAAGGTCGCCGAGGTTGTCGCCACCACCGAGCCGGCCGATGTCGATGCTCTGCTCGAGAAGCCGATGGGCGAGGAGACCGTTTCCTCCGAGCTCACCGAGATGATTCACATCATGGGCGAGAACATGAAGATCTCCCGCTTCGCTGCCCGCAAGGCCGAGAACGGCGCGCTCGCTTCTTACATCCACATGGGTGGTAAGATCGGCGTCCTCGTCGAGTTCGCCTTCGAGAAGGCCGAGACTGCTCAGGCTGAGTCCTTCAAGGCCTTCGCTCACGACGTTGCCCTTCAGGTTGCCGCCGTCGCCCCGATCTGCGCTACCCGCGATCAGGTTCCGGCCGAGACCGTCGAGCACGAGAAGCAGATCTACATGGCTCAGGCTGCCGAGTCCGGCAAGCCCGAGGCTATCCAGGAGAAGATGGCTGTCGGCCGTCTGGAGAAGTTCTACAAGCAGTCCGTGCTCACCGAGCAGGAGTTCATCAAGGACAGCTCCCTCACCATCAAGAAGTACGCTGAGCAGGTCTCTAAGGAGCTTGGCGACACCATTACCGTCGTTTCCTTCGACCGTCTGGTCCGTGGCGAGTAAATAAGCTCTTGTAGCTGGTAATGAGCAGGCTGTGGGTTTTACTCACAGCCTGCTTTTTCATGGCTCCCCGTTAAGCCTTTGTTATCATATTGAGAGTCTAATTAAAGGAGGATCGCTTTGTCCGACATCCGATATAAACGCGTGCTTCTTAAGCTTTCCGGCGAAGCACTGATGGGCGACGGCCAATATGGCATCGACCCCAAGGTTACCGACCATCTTGCCAAGCAGGTCAAGGAGCTGCTCGCCGTTGGCCATGAGGTCGGCGTCGTTGTCGGCGGCGGCAATATTTTCCGTGGCATGGCCGGCGCTGCCGGTGGCATGGAGCGTGCTCAGGCCGACTACATGGGCATGCTGGCAACCGTTATGAACGCGCTCGCCCTGCAGGATGCCTTCGAGCACAACGATGTTCCCTGCCGCGTGATGAGCGCTATCCAGATGAACGAGATCTGCGAGCCCTATATTCGTCGCCGCGCTATCAACCATCTGTCCAAGGGCAACGTCGTCATCTTCGCTGCCGGTTCGGGCAATCCGTACTTTACGACCGACACCGCCGCGGCTCTTCGTGCGTGCGAGATCGGCGCCGAGATTCTGATTAAAGCCACCAAGGTTGACGGCATCTACGACAAGGATCCCGTCAAGTGCGCCGATGCCGTCCGTTTTGACAAGATTACCTATCACGAGGTTCTCGTTCGCGGCCTGCAGGTTATGGATTCCACGGCTACGGCTCTGTGCCAGGATAACCGTATGCCTATTTTGGTCCTCAACATCGATGGCGAGGACACCGTCAAGCGCGCGCTCGCGGGTGAGCCCGTCGGCACGCTCGTCTATCAGGAGGATTAAGCATGGCAGAGAACATCACCGCCCATATGGACAAGTCGCTCGAGTCCCTCAAGCATAACTTCTCCAAGGTCCGTACCGGTCGCGCCAACGCCAACATTCTGTCCGACATCACCGTTGATTATTACGGTGTCCCCACGCCGGTCACGCAGGTTGCCGCCGTCAAGACCCCCGAGGCTCACATGCTGCTCATCGAGCCGTGGGACAAGGCGCTCATCAACGCCATCGTCAAGGCCATCGGCGCTTCCGATCTGGGCATTACCCCCAACTCTGATGGCACCGTCGTTCGTCTGCCGTTCCCGGCTCCCACTGAGGAGCGTCGTCGCGAGCTCGTTAAGGAGTGCCGCGAGTACGCCGAGCAGGCCAAGGTGTCTATCCGTAACATCCGTCGTGACTTCAACAATAAGCTCGAGCGCGATGAGGAGCTCACCGAGGACGATGTCCGTCGCGAGCAAGCCAAGGTCCAGAAGCACACCGATGAGTATGTCGCCAAGGTCGAGGAGCTTCTGAAGGAAAAAGAAGCCGAGGTCATGGAGATCTAAGGTGCAATACGACGAGCATAAACTGGTCGAGTACTTTGCCGACGCCCCTGCGGGCGTCGGTTTTTCCGACCTTGACCTCAATAACATTCCGCACCATATCTCGTGCATCATGGACGGCAACGGTCGTTGGGCCACGTCGCGCGGTCTTGCACGCACCGAGGGTCATAAGGCAGGTATCCTCTCGCTGCGCGAGATCATTACCGCCTGCGTGCGCCTGGGCGTCGACGTGCTTTCTGCCTATGCGTTTTCTACCGAAAACTGGAACCGTCCGCAGCATGAGGTCAACGTCTTGATGCATCTGTTTGCCAAGACGTTTATCGACGAGCTGCCGCTTCTGAAGCGCGAAAATGTGCGTGTTGTCTTTTTGGGCGACATTTCCGCGCTGCCCAAGAAGACCCGCAACGTTTTTGAACGCGGTCTTGCCGAGTGCGCCGATCGCACCGGTATGACGCTGGCGCTTGCCGTCAACTACGGCGCGCGTGCCGAGATTACCCGCGCTGTCCGTCAGATTGCACTCGACGCTGCCGCCGGTAAGATCGATCCTGCCGCAATTGATGACGACATGGTGGCTTCCCACCTCTATACTGCCGGCCTTCCCGATCCTGAGCTTGTGATTCGCACCTCTGGTGAGCTGCGCCTTTCGAACTATCTGCTGTGGCAGGTGGCTTATTCCGAATTCTACGTCACCGATACCTATTGGCCCGACTTTGATCGTTGGGGCCTTGTCGACGCCATTTTGGCCTATCAGGGCCGTGACCGTAGGTTTGGTGGACTGAGCAAGACCGAGGAGGCTTAATCGTGTCCGATCGTCCCAAGGCATCTGCTCCCAAGACGCCTGCGCGCAAAGCTGCCACTGCGGGAGCGCCTGCAGCGAAGAGCGGCACCGGTTCGTGGCTGGCGGGCTTTATTACCCGTGCCGCCGCCGGTATCGTCTACGCCGTTGTCTTTATCCTGTGCCTGGTTTTGGGTATCGTGCCCACGGCCATCTTTGTTTCCGTCATGAGCGGTCTGTGCTGCTATGAGTTTTTCCGTATGACAAGGCTCGATGGCAAGATGGCTAACGAGCGCATGGGTATCGCTGCCGCCGTACTCTTTCCGCTGTCGGCGTTGGGCGATTCGATGTTGCTGAATGCCCTGCTTTTTGCCTTGATGCTCGCTGTGGGCATTTGGTATGTCTGGTCGCCGCGTACCCGCATCTCTGATGTGGCCGTGACGCTCATGGGTCCCATCTACACTGGCTTTATGCTGTCGGCTATCGTGCTGCTGCGCGATGCCGTGCCCGGTTTTGCCGGCGCCCTGCTTTCAGTGGGCGTTTGCGCGTCCCTTTGGGTCTCCGATTCGTTTGCCTACATCGTGGGCAGCCGTATCGGCAAGCACAAGATGGTTCCCAAGATCTCTCCCAAAAAGAGCTGGGAGGGGTTTGCCGGCGGCATCTTGGGCTCGGTTTTGATTTGGCTCATCCTGTGGGCGACGCACTTCTACAAGCTCAGCCTGCCCTATGCGCTGCTGTGCGGCGTGGTTGTGTCCATTCTGGGCGTTATCGGCGACCTGATCGAGTCGCGCATCAAGCGCGGTGTGGGCGTCAAAGATTCCGGCAACCTTATCCCGGGCCACGGCGGAATGCTCGATCGTAGCGATTCGCTTATCTTCGGTTGCATCACCGCGCAGCTGTTGCTGATGATCGGAGGCGTGCTGTAATGTCCTTCCAGACGACGTATGGCCCCGATGGACGCCTTCGCGTTGCCATCCTGGGTTGTACGGGCTCTATCGGCACCCAGGCGCTCGATGTGTGCCGCCAGCATGCCGATCGCCTGCAGGTGACGGCGCTGTCCGTTAACTCCAGTACCTCCGAGCTCGTTGCCGCTGCCCGCGAGTTCTCGGTTCCGGCGGTTGCCGTGGCCGATGTCGATCATGGCGATGACGCCGTGCTGCAGGAGTTGCCCGAGGGAACGAAGCTCGGCGTTGGCGCGCAGGCGGTTTGCGAGCTCGCGCATCGCGACGATGTCGACTGCGTGCTTGTCGCTATTGTGGGCGCCGCCGGTCTCGAGGCGAGCCATGCGGCCTTGACCTCGAATAAGCGCCTTGCCCTTGCCAACAAGGAGTCCCTCGTCGTCGGTGGCGACTTGCTTATGCCGTTGGCACAACCGGGCCAGCTTATTCCGGTCGACTCTGAGCATTCCGCCATCTACCAGTGCTATCTGGGGGAGAACCCGCGCGAGGCCCACTGCATTTGGCTCACCTGCTCGGGCGGTCCGTTCTTTGGCCGCACGCGCGACGAGCTCGATCGCGTGACGCGTGCCGATGCCCTCGCGCATCCCACGTGGGCCATGGGTGCCAAGATTACCATTGACTCCGCCACCCTCATGAACAAGGGCCTGGAGCGCATTGAGGCCATGCATCTGTTTAACTGCGACCTCGATTTCATTAACGTGGTCGTGCAGCGTCAGTCCAAGATTCACTCTATGGTCGAGTTCGCCGACGGCTCCGTGATGGCGCATCTCGGTGCATCCGACATGCGTATTCCCATCCAGTTCGCGTTCTCGTATCCCGAGCGTTGGGATACTCCGGCGCCTCGTATCGATTTCCGCGAGCTGGGGCAGCTCACGTTTGATGCTGCCGACATGGATACCTTCCGCTGTCTGGCACTGGCCGAGCGTGCCGGCAAGACGGGTGGCACCATGCCGTGCGTGCTCAATGCCGCCAACGAGGTCGCCGTCGATGCCTTCCTGCACGATGGCTGCAGCTTTACCGATATCGATCGCATTGTGGAATCCTGCATGGACGCCCACGATATGCAGGTGGTCGATTCGTTTGAGCAGCTTCGCGACACCGATGCGTGGGCGCGTGAAAAGGCTGCGCAGGTGCTCGCCGCAACCCGTTCCTAACCCATAAGGATTGCTTTTTCGTTTTATGGATACTGTTCTGAGCGTTCTCTCATCGGTCTTTTGGGGTCTGCTGATGCTTTCCGTCCTCGTGTTTTTGCACGAGGGCGGCCACTTTTTGGCGGCGCGTGCCTGCGGCGTCCGTGTGACCGAGTTCTTTTTGGGTCTGCCGTGCCGCTTTGACATCCATTACACGTCGCGTCGCATTGGAACCAAGTTTGGCGTGACCCCGCTGCTGCTGGGTGGCTACGCTGCCATCTGCGGTATGGATCCGACCGACGTCTCGTGTGCCGATCGCGTGCTCGCGGCCATCTATCGCCACGGCCGGGTGACGGTGGCCGATCTTGCCGTCGAGCTCGAGCTGTCCGAGGAGGATGTGCTCGAGGCCTGTGCTTTGCTGTTGGGCTGGGGCTCTATCGCTCCCTGGTATGAAGAAGGGGAAAAGCCTTCGCCCAGCTACTATCCCACCAAGTACCAGACTCTGCCGCGTGACGCGGCGGGTTATACCACCTTTGACGGCCGTCGGTTCGATCGCGGGCATGCGACTGCCGAGGGCGATGTATGGGAACTGCCGTGCGACGAGGCCGAATTCCTTGCGCGCGAGCGCTCGCACACCTATTTGGGCCAGGGCTTTGTCAAGCGTGCCTTTATGCTGCTTGCGGGCATTATCGTCAATATCCTGACGGGTTTTTTGCTCCTTATGAGCATCTATTCCATCGCAGGTGTCACCGTGCCGGTGGATACCAATGTGATTGGCCAGGTTGACGAAGGCTCGATTGCCGCCTCGGCGGGAATCGAGGGCGGCGACGCGATTCTTTCGGTCGACGGAGTATCGTGCTCTACCTGGATGGACGTTTACGATGCCATCGGCAAGGCTGCCGGTAAGGACGATATCGCCATTGAGTACGAGCGTGACGGCAAGCAGCATTCGACCACGGTTGCGCTCAAAGAGGACGATCGCCTAGGCGTGTATGCCTCTACGCAGGTGGTCCGTTTAGACCCCATCACGTCGGCTCGCCTGTCGTTCTCCTATGTTGTGCAGACAGCGGAGGGCGTGATGCGCCTGCTCCAGCCGCAGCATACGATGGAGATTCTCGATCAGTCCTCTTCGATCGTGGGTATTAGCGTTATGTCCTCACAGGCTGCTGCTGCCGGCCCTGCCACGTTCCTTTCGTTTGCCGCCCTCATTTCATTCTCGCTTGGCTTTATGAACCTGCTGCCCATCCCGCCACTCGATGGCGGCAAGCTAGTCATCGAGATCATTCAGAAGATTGCGGGCCGCGAGCTTCCGCTCAAGGTCCAGACGATTGTGAGCTATGTGGGCATCGCGCTCTTTGCGCTGCTGTTTGTCTATATGCTTCGTTCCGACATCCTTCGATTTATTTTGTAGGGGAGTGTTTGGATTGTCTTTATCCCATCCTTTGCCTCGCGAGCTGACGCGCCCCGTGCATGTGGGCGGCGTGCAGATCGGTGGCGGCGCGCCGGTGGTGGTCCAATCTATGACCTGCACCGATACCGCTGATGCCCAGGCAACGCTTGCGCAAGTGTGCGCGTTGGCGCAGGCTGGCTGCGATATCGTGCGCGTGAGCGTGCCCTCCGAGGCCGCGCTTGAGGGCTTCCGCACCATCTGTGCCGAGTCTCCGGTGCCCATTGTCGCCGATATCCACTTTAACCATAAGCTCGCCATTGGTGCCGTTGAGGCCGGTGCCGCCAAGCTGCGCATCAATCCCGGCAATATCGGCGATTGGGCCAAGGTTGACGCGGTGATCGATGCTGCGGGTGCCGCGGGCTGTGCGATTCGCATTGGCGTGAACGCGGGCTCACTTGAGCAAGATATTGCCGAGCGCGACGACCTCACGCAGCCCGAAAAGCTCGTGATGTCGAGCGAGCGCTTCGTCAAGCACTTTGAGGATCGCGGCTTTACGAACATTGTGCTTTCGGCCAAGGCCCATAGCGTGCAAACGACGCTCGATACCTATCGAGCCCTGTCACGTGAGATTCCCCACGTTCCGCTTCACCTGGGCGTGACGGAGGCGGGGACCAAGCTTCAGGGCACCATCAAGAGCTCTGTAGGCTTGGGTATCTTGCTTTCCGAAGGCATCGGCGACACCATGCGTGTGTCGCTCACGGCCGATCCGGTTGAGGAGCCGCCGGTCGCCTGGGGAATTCTACAGTCGCTGGGCCTGCGTCGCCGTGGTCCCGAGATTGTCTCGTGCCCCACGTGCGCCCGCTGCCAGGTTAACCTCATTCCCATCGCCGAGGAGGTCACCGAGCGGCTTAAGAACTATTCCGCGCCGCTTTCGATTGCCGTCATGGGATGTGCCGTTAATGGCCCCGGCGAGGCTTTTGATGCCGACCTGGGCGTTGCTTGCGGACGTGGTCAGGCCTTGCTCTTTTCGCATGGCCAGATCATTGGTAAAGTAGCTGAGGACCAAATTGTCGACGCGCTTATGGCAGAGGTCGACAAGCTTATTGAGGAGAAATAAATGACCCGAGCAATGTATATGTCTAAGCTCTATGCGCCGACGCTTAAAGAGGATCCGGCGGACGCTGAGCTCGCCAGCCACCGCCTGCTGCTCCGTGCCGGCATGATCCGCAAGGAGGCCGCCGGTCTGTATTCCTACCTGCCGCTCGCATGGCGCTCGATTCGCAAGATTGAGAACATCGTGCGCGACGAGATGGACGCCGCCGGCGCCCAGGAGCTTATGATGCCCATTATGGTCGACGCCGAGTTGTGGCGTGAGTCCGGCCGTATCGATGCCTATGGCAAGGAGCTTGTGCGCTTTGACGACCGTCATGGTCGCGAGTTCGTGCTGGGCCCCACGCACGAGGAGACCGTCACGGCCCTGGTGCGCAACGAGCTGCGCTCCTATAAGCAGCTGCCAGTGAACCTCTATCACATCCAGGATAAGTTCCGCGACGAGTTCCGTCCCCGTTTTGGCCTGATGCGCGGTCGCGAGTTCATCATGAAGGATGCCTACAGCTTCTCCGCCACGCAGGAGAGCTTGCAGGAGGAGTATGACAAGATGAAGCAGGCCTACGCTAACATTTGCGAGCGCTGCTACATCAAGGCCTTGCCCGTCGTTGCCGACTCCGGCGAGATCGGTGGCGATACCTCCGTCGAGTACATGGCTTTGGCCGACGCCGGCGAGGCTTCTCTCGTCTATTGCGATGACTGCGGTTTTGCCGCCGATGATGAGGCTGCAAGCACCAAGGTCGTCGTGACTGAGGGTCCCGGTGACGGTACGCTTACCAAGGTCGAGACTCCGGGCATGGGCACCATTGAGGCCGTTGCTAAGTTCTTTGGGTTCCCCGAGAACGGCACGCGCAAGTCCCTGGCGCTCATCGATGCCGAGGGCAAGCCCGTCGTGGCCATCGTCCCGGGCGATCATGAGCTCAACGACTGCAAGGCCGAGCATGTCTTTGGCAAGGGTTATCGCATGATGACGGACGAGGAGCTTCAGACCTACGGTCTGCACAAGGGCTTTATCGGACCGGTTAACTTGCCCGAGGGCATCCGTCTGGTGTGCGACGAGAGCCTGCGCGAGTCCAAGCAGTGGGCCTGCGGTGCCAACGAGGTCGATTATCACTTTACCGGTGCCTGCCCCGAGCGCGACTTTACCGTCGATGAGTGGGCAGATCTGGTCACCGTCGTTGCCGGCGATCCCTGCCCGCACTGCGGCAAGCCGCTCTCTGCTG
>CABTZM010000069.1 GCA_902489295.1 uncultured Collinsella sp. | reverse complement strand
CGGGCGTCTTGGCGCGGAACGCACGGCCGTTGTGGAAGCCCACGGAGCCGGCAGCGCCCATGGACACGACGACCCAAGGAATATCGGAGAAGCGGGCGTCAGAGGCAAGCGCGGCACGGAGCTCGTCCACATCGTCGGTGGTAAAGCTCGTTCCCAGAAGGCCGTTAATCTCGGTCAGGTTAGGCTTGACCAGCTCGGGCTTGACCTCGGAC
Organism: uncultured Collinsella sp.; assembly: GCA_902489295.1. Classification (GTDB taxonomy): domain Bacteria; phylum Actinomycetota; class Coriobacteriia; order Coriobacteriales; family Coriobacteriaceae; genus Collinsella. The sequence goes on along the minus strand of CABTZM010000069.1, from coordinate 9,279 downwards.
TTGAGAGCAGCCTCGAGCGAGGCGCCCGAAGTATCGAGCAGCACCTTGGCACCGGCGTTCTCGGCAATGCCCGTGATCTTGGCATAGTAGTCCACCTCGACGCCGCGGGGCAGCGAGCCCGAAATAGTGACGACGTCGGCCTTGCTCGCAAGCTCAGTGAACTTGGCGGTGAAGGCATCGAGCTCCTCGGGGGCAATCGTCGGGCCGCTCTCGAGCAGCTCGGTCTGGTTGCCGGCGTGGAGGATATTGAGGCAGATGCGGGTCTCGCCCTTGATGGGCACGAAGTCGTTGTTGATGCCGTTAGCATCCATGAGCTCAGCCATGTAGGCACCCATGTGACCGCCGAGCAGGCCGGTAGCCACGACATCGTCGCCCAGCTGACCCAGCACGCGGGCCACGTTGAGGCCCTTACCGCCGGCGGTCTTTTCGGGCGTCACGCGGTTGACGTCGTCGATAACGAGCTCATCGAGTTGATAGCGCGTATCGACAGACGGGTTCATCGTAACGGTGAGGATCATTTTTAGCTCCTTATCTCGCAGGCTTCTTGTGCCTCGCGATACGAGTCGACAAAACGGAATTACAGAATCTCAATCGTGAACGAACGGACGACGGTCTCCTTGGGCTTGGCGACAAGGCAGCCGCGCTTGTGCTCAAGCACGTCATCCTCATCAGAGCAGGTCGAAAGGCCGCCCCAAGGCTCAACTGCCACAAAATCGCCCTCGGGCTTGCTCCACACGATGAGGTACGGGAAGCCCTCAAAGCTCAGGCGGACGCCCTTGTCCTCGCCCTTCTTGGAGAGCGTGACCTGACGACTCTCGAGCACGTCAAAGATGGTCTCCGCAAAATCAAAGAGCTCATGTGATAGCGGCAGAGTCTTTCCCACCATGGGGTTCTTGGAGCGGTTGGCCACGTCGATCAATCCAGTCGAGGGAACGGCGGTGCAAAGCTCCGCGGCCTCGTCCTTCTCAAAACGCAGCTCGTAGTCCGTATAGGCCTCGCCCTCGTCGAGCGGGCACCTAAAGCCGGGATGTCCGCCAATAAAGAACGGCATGTCCTCAGTGCCCTCGTTGGTCACCTCATAGGAAACACGCACGGCAGCGCCCTCGAGCGTATAGCGGGCAACGAGCTTAAACGGATACGGATAATCGCTCAGCAATGCGGCGTTATCCTCCGAAGCCAGGCACATCGCAAGTTCGTTATCGCTTTGGCTCAGCAGCTTCCACTCCTGCTTGCGCGCAAATCCGTGACGGGCGAGCTTCACGTGATGTCCGGCAAACGTCATGGCATTGCCATCGCGCAGGCCTCCACAAATCGGGAAGCAGATCGGCGCCTGACCGGACCATACGGCAGGGTCGCCCTGCCACAGATACTCGCGACCGTCGGCCTCGATTGAGGTGAACGAGCCGCCAGCCGTGGAAACCTTAATAGAAATCGAATCGTTGGAAAGAGCGTATTCCATTGTCCATCCTTTCGAACAACTGCCCTTTACTCGCAAGCACCCATCTCAGTCCTAGCCATAGAACAAACCCGCACGTTCATCGATGTGTCCGGTATCCCAGCTATCCAACGGGGTAGCATATTGACATTGACTTCATTACAGCTGAAAGGCCTTCTTATGCGAACCATCATCCTCTACGCCTCGCGCCACCACGGCAACACGAAAAAGCTCGTGGACGCCATTGTCGAGGCGCATCCCGAAATCGATACCCTCGATGTAAAGGCACTCGGTAAAAACGAGTACCCCGACCTGCACGAGTACCATCTGATCGGCGTCGCCACGGGCATCTATTACTCCGAGATCGACAAGGATATGGCACGCGTACTCACCAACGTGCTGCAGCCGCAGGACAAGGTGTTTGGTCTTATGACCTACGGCGGCAAAAACAAATGGTACGGCAAGGATATCGACGGCATCTGCCGCATGAGGCAGGCCATCTTTATGGGTGTCTACGGTTGCACCGGCTTTGATACGTGGGGCCCGTTCAAGCTCATGGGCGGCGTCCAGAAGGGACACCCGACCGCTGAGGAAATTAAGGGCGCCGTCGATTTCTTCGATAAGATCGAAGATGAGTACGGCGACATCATCGTCGAAGAGTATGCCAAGCGCGAGAAGCGCCTTGCGTATGAAAAGGAGCATCCTGCGGGAGGCCTGGTGGCCGGCGTCAAGCGCACGGCAAAGAAGATCGCTAACAAGCTGTAACTGTTAAGGTGCTTTTGAGCGTTAACCCATACGGCGGGTCCGAGCAAACTCGGGCCCGCCGTCTTTTTCTGTCGTTACTCGGTAAATGCGTTGCCGACGCTCTGGCCGCCAACGTAGGTCTCAACGAGGGTGAGCTCGTGGTCGAACACGACAAAGTCGGCGTCGCGACCCGGCATGATGCTGCCGCACTTATCCTCGATGTGCGCGGAACGAGCCGGCACTTCGGTTGCCATGCGAATGGCGATATCGGCGCTGGCGATGCCCCAATCAACGATGTTCTTGACGCCCTGGGCAAGCGTGAGCACCGAGCCGGCGATGCTCTTGCCGTCGGCGAGCCAGCACAGGTTGTCCTTCATGATGACGTCCATACCACCGCTGGTATAGCTGCCCTCGGGCATGCCACCGCAGCCCAGGCAGTCGGTGATAAGCACCGTGTGCTGCCACCCCTTGGCCTGCAGCAGCGCCTTGATGGCGGCGGGGTTCACGTGCTTGCCGTCGCAGATGATCTCGGCGTAGGTCTCGGGGGTGGTCATAGCGGCGCCCACGACACCGGGCTCGCGATGGTGAAGGCCGCGCTGGCCGTTATAGGTGTGCGTAAAGCAGCTGGCTCCGGCGTTGATGGCGGCGACGCACTCATCGTAGGTGGCGTCGGAGTGACCGATGCTGGTCACCACGCCCTTGGCGTTCAGGGCAGCAGCGTAGGCAGCGGCACCGTCACGCTCAGCGGCCATAGCGCTCTTAACAATGCGTCCGCCAGCAGCCTCCTGCCACTGGTCAAAGACCTCCTCAGAAGGATCGATCAGATAGGCGGGGTTCTGCGCGCCCACGTGCTTCATCGTAAAGAAGGGACCCTCCAGGTAAATGCCCTGAATGCGGGCACCGCAGAAGTCGGGGCCGCGGCCCTCATCGGCCTGGGCGATGGCAGCGCAGGCGTCTTTGATCTGCTCGACACCATCGGTAAACGTGGTGGGCAGCCAGCTGGTGGTGCCGCGACGGGCGAGCTCGGTCGAGCTGATATCGATACCCTCGGCGTCGTTGTCGGTAGTCGAGTGGTTATAGAAGCCATGGATGTGGGTGTCGACCATGCCCGGCGCGATCCACGATCCCGTGTAGTCCTTGATCTCGCAGGAGGGCTCATCGGCCTGCCAGGCGCCAAAGACGCCGTCCTCGACCATGAGATAGCCGCCCAGCTGCGGGCCTGCCGGCAAGAAGAACTTGTCAGCCTTGATTGCGTACGTGCTCATATGCACTCCTTGCTTCTAAAAGCAGTTGACCGTGGTGATGCTTATACCCGGTTTAACTAAAAACAAAAAGCGCCCGCCCGCCGTTATGAGCGGACGGGCGCCCTTACAGGGGGACGCGATTAAGCGGTGAAGGGATGAATCGTCACGCCCTTGACCACGCGGTTGACCGTGCCGGTGGGGCTCGGCGTATCGGGCGTGTTGCCCACGCGCACGGAGTTGAGCAGGCTGATAGCCTGGGCAAACATCACGAACGGCAGAGCAAGATAGCCCTCGGGAAGCGCCTCGTAGCCCTTGAAGGTGAAGGACTCACCCTCATAGACGGTGGCGCCATCCTGCTGAACAGCGACGGTGTGCTGAGCGATGTCGTCGCCACCGATCTCGTTGAGGATGTCGATGTCGTACTGACGGGTGTAGGCGTCGTTGTTAACGAAGACGAAGACGAGGGTCTTATCGTCGACGAAGGACTTGGGTCCATGACGATAGCCCATGGAGGTGTCGTAAGAGGTGGCAACCAAGCCGTGAGCAAGCTCGAGGATCTTGAGCTGGCTCTCCTGAGCAAGGCCACCGAAGGAGCCGGAACCCAGGTAGGTCACGCGGTTGAAGTCGCCAGCCAGGTAATCGGCGATCTCGGGCTCGCGAGCGATAACCTCTTCGCCCATCTTGGCGATGGTCTCGACCCACTCGGCCTTCTGCTCATCGGAAGCCTCATCGAAGATGAGGGTGGAGAGCAGGGTCATGCAGGTGTAGGAGCCGGTCATGGCGAAGCCCTTGTCGTTGGCGCGCGGGATGAGCAGCGTCAGCGCGTTGGGATCATCGGCAGACTCGACGGCCAGCTTGCCCTCGGGAGCGCAGGTGATGTTGAGGAACTTGACGTTGTGCACGAGCTCCTTAGCAACGGCGACGGCAGCAAGGCTCTCGGGGCTGTTGCCAGAACGAGCGAAGGAAACCACGAGCGTGGGATCCTCGGCGCGCAGGAAGTCGCGCGGGGCGCTCACGATATCGGTCGTGGCGATGGGCTTAAAGTCGTAGAGATCAGTGTTGCCAGCGTGACGCAGGTACGGAGCGCAGGTATCGCCCACGTAGTCAGAAGTACCGGCACCAGTGAAGACAACGGACAGACGGCCCTCGCCCATGGCGCGAGCCTCGGCCAGGAAGGCCTCGATGGCCTCCTTGTTCTCGCGGTAGATGTTGAGCGTATCACGCCAAAGCTCGGGCTGCTGGGCAATCTCGGCCGTGGTGATCTGGGCGCCGAGCTCGGTGAGCTCCTCGACACTCTTCTCGAACATTTCTAATACCTCTCTCTAGAAGTAATCCTCTGACGTGCAATTATACACTTCGGTTGGTTATCTGGTAGTAACCAGTTAAATGCAAAGAATCATCACATGAAAACACGGGGAACGTTAAACGTTGCGCTGGTGATAAACCTTGTATTTAAACTGATCGGCACGAGCAACCGAGAGCGTATACTCCACAACCTCGTTTGACTCGTTATACGTTGTACGGACCAAATCGAGCACGGGCGAGCCCTCGACGATGCCCAAGAGATGGGCGTCGGTGGGACGGGCTATGCTCGCATAGAACTCCTCTTCGGCCACGCGTATCTTTTGCTGAAAGTCTTGTTCAATCACATCGTAAAGCGGCTTGCGCTCCAGGAGCGGTCGCTTGAGGGACAGAAATTGACGAACCGGTAGATAGCTGCGTTCGACCATCATGGGCATATTGTCGGCAGAACGAAGGCGCTTGAGCTTAAAGATACGGTCGCCGATGCGGCATCCCATATGCTCGGCCAGATTCTTATCGGCCTCCATCTCGCAAAACTCGAGAATCGTAGTCTCTGGATCGCGACCCATCGCACGCATCTGCTCGGTAAAGCTGTAGGACTGCATAAGGTTGGTTGCTTTTGCCGAACGGTCGGTCACAAAGGTGCCGCGACCGTGCTGCCGAACCACAAGTCCCAAACGCTCCAGCTCCTGCAGAGCCAGGCGCACCGTGGTGCGCGAGAGACCATAGCGCTCCGAAAGTTCGCGCTCGGAAGGAATCATGTCACCGGCGTGATATTCGTGGTCAATCTTTTCGGTCAGAATATCGACCAGCTGATCGTATAGCGGTTGCTTGCGCGCTCCGATCGCCATCCTATCCTCCCTTTTGCTCGAATTCAGCTACTACCTTGGGCGTTTAGCATTATCTGACTGCTACACCCGAATCATCAAGAAAACAAAAGCCGCGCGCTCTTTCGAGCACGCGGCTTTTAACATACACATGGCTTAAGGGGTCGGGGTGTGAGCCGCGTAGGGACACACCCCTCAAGCTAGAGCCTTACCAGATGCTCGGCCAGAGACCAAGCGGGCCAGCGCCCAGGATGCCCAGGACGAAGAGCAGGAGAATGCCCTTGGTCGGGGTCCAGCTGTGCTTAGCGAACATGTAGTAAAGCAGCAGCGTAAGCATAAGCGGGACGAGCTTCGGGACGATGGTGTTGAGAGTGTCGGCAACAGAGAAGTTGACCGGATCCTCGGTAACGGTGCCGTAGGTAACGGACTCCATGCCGTTGCCCAGATCGGTGACGCCGCACTCGACAGCGTTGCCGTCAGCATCGGAAGCGGTGAGGGCGTTGCCGTCCTCATCGGTCATGGCGATGGTGCCAGCCTCGGCGGTCTCGGTGTCGATGCCCTCCATACCGGTGAAGTTCTCGGCCTCCTTCTCGGAGACGATCACGGTAGTGGCGGACAGGCCGCGGGTAGTGCCGTTGGGGATCTGGAGGTTGATCTGGGTGCCACCCATGGTGACGACCAGGCAACCGACGACGAAGACGCCCATGATGGAAGCGGCACGGGTGAAGGCCTGCATGTTGGCGGTCAGAGCGTCAATAGCGCTGGTGCCAAGCTTGTAGGACCAGTTCATGAGCCAGAAGCGCAGGGCGAACTGGACGGCGTTGAAGATCACCAGGAAGATGATCGGCGCAGCGGCGTTGCCGTTGATGGCCATGTTGGAGGTGATGCCGGCCGTGATAGGCACGAGCGTCAGCCAGAACAGGGCGTCACCGATACCACCGAGCGGGCCCATTGCGGCGACGCGGACGGCGCGGATCGTGGGGATGTCAACCTTGTTCTGCTCGAGCGAAAGCACGATGCCCATAACGAAGGTGACGAGGAACGGGTGGGTGTTGAAGAACTCCAGGTTGTGGCTCATGGAAGCCGCGAGGTCGTTCTTGTTGGTGTGGATCTTCTCCAGACCGGGGATGATGGAGTAGAGCCAGCCAGCGGCCTGCATACGCTCGTAGTTGAACGATGCCTGCAGGAAGCAGGAGCGCCAAGCCATCTTGTTGAGGGTCTTCTGGTCGAGCTGCGGAGCAGGAGTGAGATCCTCGTAGTGCTCCGGGATCACATACTCATTAGATGCCATCTTCGAAGTCACCTCCGTCAGAAACAGCTGCACCCTTCAGCTCGGTCTGCTGCTGGAAGTCCCAGAAGGCGATGCCGAAGCCGATGAGAGCAAGGATGAGCAGGGCAGGGGTTGCCAGAGAATCGTTGGCAACGGTGATGAGCGCGAGGCCAAAGCCCATGAGGAAGAAGCCCCACATATCGCGGTTCATCATAACCTTGAGCAGGACGGCGAAGCCGACGAAGCGCATCATGCCGCCTGCAGCGGAGAGACCGGTCTGCAGCCAGGTCGGGATGGCGGAAGCGATGGTCTGACCGATGGTGGCGCCAGCGATGAAGAACAGGGTGACGACGACAGCGAAGATCAGGCCGAGCAGAGCCATGGCGAAGTAGTTCAGACGCTCGATGCCCTTGGTGTCAGCGTTGTGAGCCATGTTGTCCGCGGAGGACATAAGCGGCGACATAAGCGTGAAGACCAGGGTGACGCCGAGCTGGCCGAGCAGAGCGAACGGAATGGCAAGGCCGACAGCCGCGTTGGGCTCGAGGCCCGTAGCGATTGCGAGAATGGCTGCCATGATGCCGCCGATAACGGCGTTAGGCGGCTGAGCGCCTCCGATCGGCATGTTGCCGATCGTCATGAGCTGATAAGTACCACCCACGAGAAGACCGGTGTTGAGGTCGCCAAGGATAAGACCGATGACGGCGCCGGTGACGATGGGCTGATAGAGAGACTCGAGGAAGTTGAACTGGTCGATTGCCGCGATGAACGTGACGACGAAGACCAGAGCGACCTGGATGATCGAGTATTCCATCTTGCTCCTCCTTTCAAAATGTATGTACGCACTTGGATTCACGTACAGAATGTCAGGGTTTCATTCCTGACAACGTGGATACGAGGATTACGAGAAGAGCTTGCTCGTGTCCTCAACAGGCGTGCTCGGAACGCGCCTGATCTCCAACTCCACCCCCAATTCCTGCAGCTCTTTAAACGCAGCGACATCCTCGTCGTTAACTGCGACGGAGGTGGCGACTTGGCGCTTTCCTTCCGACATGTGCATGTTGCCGATGTTTACCTTCTTTATAGGCACACCGCCCTTGACGAGCGTAAGCACGTCTTCCGGTGTTTCGGCCACGATGAAGATCTTCTGGCGCGGGCTCGCCTTGCCGATGATGTCGATGGTCTTCTGCAGAGAGAAGAAACGCGTAGCGACGCCGGTGGGAGCGGCCATCTTCATGAGGTTCTGGCGCATGGTGTTGGTCGACACGTCGTCATTGGCGACGAGGATGAGGTTGGAGCCCAGGGTGGAGTTCCACTGGGTGGCAACCTGACCATGAACCAGTCGGTTATCGATGCGGGTAAGAAGAATGTTGGGTTCTGCCATGTTGATCAGCTTCCTTTCGTTGATTGCTGACGACAGTTACTTGATCTCCTGAATCGCGTAACGCGAAACATCTACGACGGCACCGGATCGGACTTTGATCTGGACCTTCTCGCCTTCGATGCCCTTGACGGTTCCGAAGATACCGCCGGCGAAAAGGACCTCCTGACCCGGCTTGAGCTCGGTGTGCAGCTCTTTGAAGTACTTCTGCTTCTTCTTCATGTTGATCTGAGACCAGATGGTGTAAATCACACCCATGATGACGAGCAGACCCAAAAGAGCGACCGAGGAGCTCAGTACGCTGGCTCCGAAATCGGCCATTAGATGCCGTCCTCGTCGCCGAAGACATCCTCTTCCTCGGCACCAGCGACGGAGGCGACCGTCTGGGCGGTGATGCCCGTCTGGCCAACGGTCACGGCCTGCTCGCCAAGCTCGGCGAGCGTGGCGTTGCCGCGGAGGAACAGGAGCTCAATAACCATGGGAAGGTTGGTGCCGGTCAGAACCTCGACGTTGTCGACATCCTGGGCGATCATCATCGACTGATTGAAGGGGGTACCGCCAAGCAGGTCAGTAAAGACGAGCACGCCATCGCACTCCTCGCGCATAGCGGTAATGGCGGCGCGAAGATCCTCACCGTAGGAGGCAGCCTGGTCGCCCTCGAAAGGTACGACGGTAAAAGCGGGCTGGTCGCCAGCGACCATAGCGATAGCGCTTGCAAGGCCGGGGGCGAACTGTCCATGACCGGTAAGAATAAAGCCAACCATTCAAATTTCCCTTCCGAAGGTGTGTACGATCTGAGTTCGATGGTTTTCGGAAGCCAGCGGGCGGGTGCCCTTAAAGCTTCTTGGAAAGCGTTCTTTGAAGACCAGTGGTCTCTCAACTGGTAGTAACCACGTGACGTGTTGTCATCATATCACCACAGAAGAGGTCGCTTTCGTTGATTCATACAGTAAAACGTTTTTGCACCGCTCACGGCGATAAATCGACCGTTTACCGCTCGTTAACACTTCTACCTGCACTGATAATTGTTCTCGGGGGAAGCGGGCACTGCGGGGCGCGGCAACGGCGCGCGATTTCCG
>CABTZM010000068.1 GCA_902489295.1 uncultured Collinsella sp. | reverse complement strand
GCCGTCGTGGCCGTACCATCAAGGCCATTCGCACGCTCGCCCGTGCACTGGCCGCTCGCCTCGACACTGCTGTCGAGGTAGAGGTTCTGGGCTAGGACCTTGAGGTCCCAGTATAAAAACATCGCCCGTGTGGTCAAGCCGCACGGAAGGAAGGGGGAGGTCCTCGCGCAGCCGCTGCGGGGGCTTCCTTCTGTATTGGAGCCGGGTATGCGCGTCGCCCTGACGCCGCCGGCGCTCAAACGTGACCGCTTTTGCACGGTCATGTCCGTCATCGATACGGGCGATGGCGATCTGGTTTCGTTTGAAGGCATTGACGACTTGACCGCTGCCGAGGGCATCACCGGATGCTACGTGCTGGCTAACCGTGACGACTTTGAACTTGATTCGCTCGACGCCGCTTATACCGACCTTATGGGTCGCGAGGTGGTTGACGAGCGCTTTGGTTCGCTCGGAACGATTGTCGAGATCATGTCGACGCCCGCCAACGATGTTTGGGTTGTCGAGGGCGATCGGTACGGCGAGGTGCTGATTCCCGTGATCGAGCAGGTTGTGCTCGATCTTCCCGACACAGGAACAATTTCCGTCCATGTTATGGACGGCTTGATCGATATGGACAAGTAGGGAGGACAACATGCTGATCGAGACCCTTTCGGTCTTTCCCGAGATGTTTGAGCCCGTCATGTCCACATCGATCTTGGGCCGCGCCCGCAAGGCCGGCCTTTTTGATTTTAAGGCGTATAACCTGCGCGACTGGACGCACGACCGCCATCGCACCGTTGATGACGAGCCGTATGGCGGCGGGCAGGGCATGCTCATGAAAGTCGAGCCCATTGCCGAGGCCATCGAGGCCATTAGCGCCGAGGGCCCCAAGCCCACCGTGGTGTTCTTTACCCCCTGTGGCGAGCCCTTTACGCAGCATGTGGCAGAGCGTCTGCTCAAAAGCGAGCGCCTGCTGTTCGTGTGCAGCCGTTATGAGGGCGTCGACGAGCGCGCGTATGCGTATGCCGACGAGCGCCTGTCGATCGGCGACTACGTGCTCACGGGCGGCGAGCTGCCCGCGATGGTCGTGGCCGATGCCGTCGTACGCCTCATTCCCGGCGCCCTGGGCGACGAGATGAGCAACGTGGACGAGTCGTTTTCGACCGCCGAGGACGGTGGTCTGCTCGAGTACGCGCAGTACACCCGTCCCGCCGAGTTCAACGGCGAGGGTGTGCCCCCGGTGCTCGTGAGCGGCGACCACGCCAAAGTCGACGCCTGGCGCCGTATGAATGCCATCGAGCGCACCTGCCGCTGGCGTCCCGATCTTATCGAGACGGCGCGGCTTACGCTCGAGGAGCGCGCATTTGCTCAGGAAATCCTGGACGCTTCGTATTCGCAGAGCGAGGAGTGAGTATGGTTCCATCGCAGCATTCTGCGCTGAGGGGCGCTTTTGAGTGGATCGCGGTTGTCGCGATCGCGCTCGCCGCCACCTTCCTGATCCGCACGTTTGTGGTCGAGCCCTTTGTGGTGCCTACCGGCTCCATGGAGTCCACGATCGAGATCGGCGATCAGATTCTGGCGCAAAAGGTCTCCCTTGAGCTCGGTCAGCCCGTCAAGCAGGGCGACATCGTGGTGTTCCACAACCCTGATGGTGCCTCCGAGCATGATGTGCTCGTAAAGCGCGTTATTGCTACCGCCGGCCAGACGGTCGACCTGCAGGACGGCAAGGTGGTCGTTGACGGCCAGGCGCTCGGCGAGGACTATACGACCGGCATGAGCTGGCCGCTTTCGGTCCAAGCTCCCGGCGCTCAGGTGAGCTATCCCTACACCGTCCCCGACGGGTGCGTGTGGGTGATGGGCGACAACCGCGAGAACTCAGCCGACTCCCGCTACTTTGGCCCGGTCGACCGTTCCGATTTGATGGCAGTGGCGCTTGTTCGCTATTGGCCGCTCAACCGCATCGGCGCTATCGACTAAAAACCGCTATAGTACAGTACCTAACCGTGTAATCGTTTCGACGAGGGGATATTAGAGGCATGAACGCTTCATCGCTTTCCTTCCAAGACATCATCCTGCGCCTCCAGCAGTACTGGGGCGAGCAGGGCTGCGTCATTATGCAGCCCTATGACTCCGAGGTCGGTGCCGGTACCTTCCATACTGCGACCACGCTGCGCTCGCTCGGTCCTGCCGAGTGGCGCACCTGCTATGCGCAGCCCTGCCGCCGTCCCGCCGACGGCCGCTACGGCGAGAACCCCAACCGCATGCAGCACTACTATCAGTTCCAGGTGCTCATCAAGCCCTCGCCGGTCAACGCCCAGGAGCTCTATCTGGGTTCGCTGGCCGCCATTGGCCTGGACCCCAACGACCATGACGTCCGCTTTGTCGAGGACGACTGGGAGAGCCCGACGCTCGGCGCCTGGGGCCTTGGCTGGGAGGTCTGGCTCAACGGCATGGAGGTCACGCAGTTCACATACTTCCAGCAGGTGGGCGGCATCGAGGTCGACCCCGTGCCCGTCGAGATCACCTATGGCCTGGAGCGCATCGCCATGTATGCACAGGGCGTCAACTCCGTCTATGACCTGGTGTGGAGCTACCTGCCCGACGGCACGCCCATGACCTACGGCGACGTGTTCCTCGAGAACGAGCGCGAGTTCAGCGCCTACAACTTCGAGGTCGCCAACGTCGAGATGATGCGTCAGAAGTTTGACGACTACGAGGCGGAGTGCCACTCCTGCCTGGAGCGCAAGCTGCCGCTGCCGGCATATGACTGCGTCATGAAGTGCAGCCACGCCTTCAACCTGCTCGATGCCCGCGGTGCGCTCTCCGCTGTCGAGCGCGCGAACTACATCCTGCGCGTCCGCGCCGTCGCCAAGGCGTGCTGTGAGGCCTACATGGCCGAGGTCGCCGGAATCAACGAGAATGCCGACCAGGAAGGCGAGGTGGCGTAAGCCATGGCAGACGCTAAGGATTTCCTGTTTGAGATCGGTACGGAGGAAATGCCCTCCGCACCGCTGAACAATGCCGTCAAGCAGCTTGGCACCATGATCGCCAAGGGTCTCGACGAGGCCGGTCTGGCCCACGGCGAGGTCCGCGTGATCTCGAGCCCGCGTCGTCTGGCCGCGCTCGTTGCCGATGTCGCCACCGCGACCGATGAGGTTCACGAGGTCAAGCGCGGTCCCGCAGCAAACATCGCCTTCGATGCCGACGGCAACGCCACCAAGGCCGCCCAGGGCTTTGCCCGCAAGTGCGGCGTGGCTGCCGAGGACCTGGTGCGCCGCGAGGACACCGACGGTCGCGAGTACGTCTTCGCCGAGAAGAACATTCCTTCCGCCCCGGCCACCCCGATCCTGACGGCCCTGTGCGAGAAGACCATCGCCGGCCTGCAGTGGCCCAACTACCGCTCTCAGCGCTGGGGCCACGAGCACGCCACGTTCGTGCGTCCGGTCCGCTGGATCTGCTGCCTTCTGGGCGAGGATGTTGTGCCCGTGTCGTTTGCCGATGTGACGAGCGGCAACACCACGCGCGGCCATCGCGTCCTGGGCCCCGGTGACCACGTGGTCGCCAGCCCCGCCGTCTACGAGCAGGTGCTCGAGAATGCCGGCGTGCTTTCCGCCGAGCGCCGTCGCGAGGCCATTCTCGCCGGCATCGCCGAGGTCGAGGCTGCGCGCCCCGGCTGCCATGTTGACACGCCCAAGAAGGTCTTTGAGGAGGTCATCAACCTCTGCGAATGGCCGACGGTGCTCGTCGGTACCTTCGATGAGGAGTTCCTCAAGGTCCCGCACGAGATCATCTGCGAGTCCATGCTCACCAACCAGCGCTACTTCCCAATCTATGACGGCGAGGGCAAGCTCACTCGTGAGTTCGTGATTGTTTCCAACAGCAAGCCCGAGAACGCCGAGCGCGTGATCGACGGCAACGAGCGCGTCGTGCGCGCCCGTCTGGACGACGCCAAGTTCTTCTACGAGGAGGACCTGAAGATCTCCCTCGACGAGTTCCGCGAGCGTCTGGCCAAGGTCGCCTTCCAGGAGAAGCTCGGCAGCGTGCTCGCCAAGTCCGAGCGTATTGAGCAGCTCGCGCTCGCTATCGCCCGTGAGGCTCACCTGGGCGCTCATCTGGCAGCCGATGCCGGTCGCGCCGCGCACCTGTGCAAGGCCGACCTTGTCTCCAACGCCGTCGTCGAGTTCACGAGCCAGCAGGGCGTGATGGGCGGTTACTACGCCACCGCGATGGGGGAGAACGACGAGGTTGCCCACGCCATCCGCGATCACTATCGTCCCCGCTTTGCCGGCGACGAGCTGCCCGAGGGTACCGCCGGCTGCATCGTGGCCTGCGCCGATAAGCTCGATACCATCGCCGGTATCTTTGCCATCGGCGAGCCCCCGACCGGCTCCTCCGATCCGTACGCGCTGCGTCGTGCCGCCATCGGCATCATCAACATCCTGCGTGACCGTCTGCCGATCGACCCCACGTCGCTCATCGACTTTGCCCTCGAACTCTACAGTGAGCAGGGCATTGAGTTCGACGCCGCCGAGGTCGCCCAGCAGGTTCGTGACTTCTTCCATGGCCGCCTGGTGAGCATGGCCCGCGACGAAAAGATTCCGGCCGATACCGTCGCCGCCGTCTCCGCGGTGCACATCATCGCCCCGTCCGTCTTCTTCGCCCGCTGCGCCGCCCTCGACGAGGCCCGCAAGAACGATGCTGAGACGTTCGACAACCTGGCGACCGCCTATGCTCGCGCCGCGCATATCTCCAAGCCCGAGCTGGGTGCTGAGTATGACCGCAGCCTGATGGGCGAGGTCGAGCTTGCGCTCGCCGACGCCTCCGAGGCTGCTCAGACCGCCGTCGTTGCCGCCCTTGCTGCCGAGGACTACCCGGCCGCATTTGCCGCCCTCGCCGCCCTGCGCGCGCCCATCGACCGTTTCTTCGATGAGGTCATGGTCATGGACAAGGACGAGCAGCTTCGCGATAATCGCCTTAAGCTGCTCAACCGCTTCGAGGCCGTTTTCTCCGGCATCGCCAACATCGGTGAGCTTGCCCGCAAAAAGTAAGCCAGCCTGCACATAAGCGCAAAAGGAGCCCCGCATGGATTGCCTGGTCACCGCTCGTCCCACCGTCATCGTTATCTCCGACTCGCTCGGTGATACCGCTTGTGAGGTGGTGCTTGCGGCGTCCGGGCAATTTGATGAAGGGGCTTTTCGTCTCTTGCGCCTCCCCAAGGTGACCTCGGTGGAGCAGGTTAAATCGTTTGTGGGCCCGCGTGTCGATGCGGATCATCGCGATATTGCCGTGTTCCATACCATTGTCGATCCGGTGCTTCGCGCCCGCGTGCTCGATTACCTGGGCATGCTGCATATCCGTTCGGTGGACCTGATCGGCCCGACGCTTGCCGTGCTGTCGTCACTCATCGGTGTGCCGCCCAAGGGCATTGCGGGCGTGATTCACAAGACCGATGACCGCTATTTCCATCGCATCGAAGCCATGGAGTATTTCGTTGAGCACGACGACGGGCGCGGCTGCGACGATCTGTCGGGTGCCGATATCGTGCTGCTGGGCGTGTCGCGCACGTCCAAGACGCCGCTGTCGATGTATTTGGCCTATCAGGGTTACAAGGTTGCCAACGTTCCGCTCGCGCACGGCATGGAGCCGCCGAAGTCGATTTACGAGGTCGACCCGATGCGGCTGTTTGGCTTGATTTCGACCGTCGATGTGATTTCCGAGATTCGCGATAGCCGCTTGGGTGATGACTACGCCCGCGCCGTCGCGGGCTCCTATGCCGAGCCCGAGAGCGTGTGCAGCGAGCTTGCTGAAGCCCGCGCGCTCATGAAACGCCTGGGCTGCTTTGTGGTTCGTACCGACGGCAAGGCCATCGAGGAAAGCGCTGCCGAGATCATCGGTCATTTGATGGAAATCCAAGAAGCCCGTACCCGCCGCGCCGCTCGTCGAGCCCAACAAAGCTAGCTCATTGGGGTAGCTAAAAATGCCCCGTCTAATAAAGACTGCCTAAAATAATGCACGATAATGGTAAAGCGATTTAGCAATAAACTTGCATTTGACCTGCAAGTTCGTTGTATTGGTATCTTCATAAGGTAACCACTTTTACCTACCGTTTACCGTCACATTTAGCACGTTTACCAAACCGCGCACCCTCTGCTCAAGCCTGCCCAAAACCCGCCGTATAGTTCCCTCACGGCCCGCATCCGGCGGGTCGATTCGTTACCACGGTCGTGCGCGAGAGCGCATGGAAGGGGAAGTATCGTGAGCGATTGCAAGAGGGTTTACCGTTTTGGAACCGACGCCCAGGGCACTTGTGTCACTGAGGGCGACAAGTCCATGAACTTCGTGCTTGGCGGCAAGGGCGCTAACCTTGCCGAGATGAGCCGCATAGGCCTCCCGGTTCCCGGTGGCTTTACCATTACCTGCCAGACTTGTGTTGAATACTCCGGTGCCGGTAACGTCTGGCCCGAGGGCGCACTCGATGAGATCGTTGCCGCTGAGGTCGACCTCGAGGCCCGCTGCGGCAAGAAACTCGGTGACGCCAACGATCCGCTGCTCGTGTCGGTTCGCTCGGGTGCTCCTTTTTCCATGCCCGGCATGATGGACACGGTCCTCAACCTGGGCCTCAACGACGATTCCGTCCAGGGCCTCATCGCGCAGACACAGAACCCGCGCTTTGCCTGGGACAGCTACCGTCGCTTTATCCAGATGTTTTCCAACGTCGTCATGGGCGTCGATGCCGATCTGTTCGAGAACGCGCTGACCCAGGCCCGCCTGGTCGCCGGCGTTCGCGTCGATTCCGAGCTTTCGGCCGAGGACCTGCAGGAGCTTGTCGAGACGTTCAAGGGCATCTTCTCCGACAACGTCGAGGCCGCCCTGTACCCCGAGCTCGAGGTCGCGGACGGCAAGCCCGTCTTCCCGCACGATCCGGAGCTCCAGCTGCGCCTTGCTATCCAGGCCGTCTTTGGCAGCTGGATGAACGAGCGCGCCTGCATCTACCGCAAGCAGCATGGCATTTCCGACGAGCTCGGCACCGCCGTCAACGTCCAGGCCATGGCCTTTGGCAACAAGGGGGAGACCTCCGCGACCGGCGTCGCCTTTACGCGCAACCCGGCCGACGGCACCAAGGAGTTCTACGGTGACTTTCTGGTCAACGCTCAGGGCGAGGACGTCGTCGCCGGCATCCGCAACACCGAGCCCATCGCCGACCTCAAGAACACTCCGGGCCTCGAGTCCGCAGGCGAGGAGCTCGAGCGCGTGTTCCTGACGCTCGAGGATCATTACCGCGACATGTGCGATATCGAGTTCACCATCGAGCAGGGCAAGCTCTGGATGCTCCAGACCCGCGTGGGCAAGCGTACCGCCACCGCCGCCCTGCGTATCGCCATCGAGATGGTCGAGGAGGGCCTGATCACCCGCGAGGAGGCCGTGAGCCGCATCGACCCCGCACAGCTTGACCAGCTCCTGCACCCGCAGTTCGACGCCTCCAAGAAGTACGAGGCGCTGGCCAGTGGTCTGAACGCCAGCCCCGGTGCCGCCGTGGGCGAGGTCGTGTTCTCGAGCGATGACGCCGTCGCGCGTTCCGCCGAGGGCCACAAGGTCATTCTGGTTCGCTGGGAGACCAACCCCGACGACCTGAAGGGCATGGTCGCCGCCGAGGGCATCCTGACCAGCCATGGCGGCAAGACGAGCCATGCCGCCGTTATCGCGCGCGGCATGGGTACGCCCTGCGTCTGCGGTGTCGAGCGCTTCCATATCGACGCCGCCGAGAAGGTCGTGCACATCGAGGGCAGTGACCGCGTGCTGCACGAGGGCGATGTCATCTCCATCGACGGCACCCAGGGTATCGTCGTCGACGGCTCCGTTGATCTGGTTTCGGCCGAGCTCACCGGCGACCTGGACACCATCCTGTCCTGGGCCGACGAGATCCGTCTGGACGAGACCAACGGTCACGCCAACCACGTGCGCGTCAACGCCGACAACCCCGAGGATGCCGCGCTCGCGCTCGAGTTTGGCGCCGAGGCCATCGGTCTGTGCCGCACCGAGCACATGTTCCTGGGCGATCGTAAGAACATCATCCAGAGCTTTATCCTGTCTGACGAAGAGGCCGTGAAGCGGCAGGCCCTGGCCGATCTGCTCAAGGTTCAGACCGAGGACTTCCTGGCCATGTTCAAGACCATGTCCGGTCGCGATGTGGTCGTTCGCCTGCTTGATCCGCCGCTGCATGAGTTCCTGGACGATCCCCGCGATCTCGAGGTCGCCATCACCAAGAAGGAGGCCGCCGGCGCTCCCGAGAAGGAGCTCACTGCCCTGCGCGCCCGCCTGCGTCGTATCGACGGCATGGTCGAGTCCAACCCGATGCTCGGCCTGCGTGGTGTGCGCCTTTCCGTCGTCTTTAGCGATCTGCCGCTCATGCAGGTTCGCGCCGTCGCCACCGCTGCTGCCCGCCTTATCAAGGAGGGCGTCGACCCACGCCCCGAGATCATGGTTCCGCTCGTTTCCATCACGGCCGAGCATGTCCAGACCCGCGAGGTCATTGAGCGCGTGATCGCCGAGGTTTCCGCCGAGGAGGGCGTCGAGCTCAACATTCCCGTAGGCACGATGCTCGAGCTGCCGCGTGCCTGCATGGTCGCCGACGAGATCGCCCATCATGCCGACTTCTTCTGCTTTGGCACCAACGACCTCACCCAGACGACCTTCGGCTTTTCCCGTGACGACGCCGAGGCCAAGTTTATCCCGCTGTACCTGCACAAGAAGATCCTGAAGGACAACCCCTTCGAGACCATCGATACGGCAGTGCTGGAGCTCGTGCGCATGGCCGTCGAGAAGGGTCGCGCTACCAACCCCGGCATGCACTTTGGCGTATGCGGCGAGCACGGCGGCGACCCCAAGTCGATCAAGGGCCTGTTTAACGTGGCCGACGTGGACTACGTGTCCTGCTCGCCCTATCGCGTGCCCCTCGCGCGCCTGGCTGCCGCTCAGGCCAGGCTCGAGGCCAAGCGCAACGCCTAGTCCCCTGCGCATCGACGCCTAGCGTAGCCCCCCTTCATGCCGCCCGTCTCATTCGTGAGGCGGGCGGTTATCATGTGCGGGTTTTGTCTTTTTGTC
Organism: uncultured Collinsella sp.; assembly: GCA_902489295.1. Classification (GTDB taxonomy): domain Bacteria; phylum Actinomycetota; class Coriobacteriia; order Coriobacteriales; family Coriobacteriaceae; genus Collinsella. The sequence goes on along the minus strand of CABTZM010000068.1, from coordinate 435 downwards.
TGCGTAAAAAATAGTTCTTGCAGCGCAAACCCGCACGTGTATACTCAACTACTGTTTGTTCAACTACGTGCCGGCCAAGGTGGTACGGCACCTCTAGAAGAGTAAGGAATTGCACATGGATTACATCCGCGCAATCGAGCGTCAGCAGATCCGCGAGGACATCCCGCAGGTTCGCGTCGCCGACAACGTCAAGGTTCACTACCGCATTAAGGAAGGCGACCGCGAGCGCATCCAGGTCTTCCAGGGCGACGTCATCCGCATGGCCGGCGCCGGTGCCCGCGAGACCTTCACCGTCCGCAAGATTTCCTTCGGTGTCGGTGTTGAGCGTACCTTCCCGCTTCACAGCCCCAAGATCGCCAAGCTCGAGGTCGTCCGTCATGGTCGCGTCCGTCGCGCCAAGCTGTACTACCTCCGCGACAAGGTGGGCAAGGCTGC
>CABTZM010000067.1 GCA_902489295.1 uncultured Collinsella sp. | reverse complement strand
GTGTGGAGCCACTGCTACAACAACCACGCCGCTGCCTACGATTCCGTTCGCTTTGGCTGCGAGCAGTTGATTCACGGCTTCGATATCGATGAGCGCACCATGGACCTCATGGCCGAGCAGGGCACCTTCTTCACTCCGACAATCGCTTTCCTGCCCACCTGGTACGCCACCTATCCGCCCGTCTACGTCCCCGAGCTGCACGACAAGTACGAGGGCACCCTGGTCGAGAAGGAGCTGCAGCGCAACTACGACTGCCTGCGCGAGGCCAAGAAGCGCGGCGTCGTCATGACGATCGGCTCCGACTCCTTCTCCTTCGTCACCCCGTACGGCACCTGCTCCATCGAGGAGATGTACGAGTTCGTCGACAAGATCGGCTTCACTCCGGTCGAGACCATCACCTGCGCCACCCTCAACGGTGCCAAGATGTGCCACATCGAGGACGAGACCGGGTCCATCGAGGCCGGCAAGTGCGCCGACCTGCTGGTCGTCAACGGTGACGTCGCCGCCGACATCCACGTGCTCAACACCGACAACATGGACGTCATCATGAAGGACGGCTGGATTGTCGAGGGCGGCACCTTCGGCGAGGCAAACAAGTACAGCGCCTAAGCTACCGTTCATCGATGGCTTGATGTAAAACACAGTATTTGATTGCATAATGCAATGGAGAGGGTCGCTTGCGGCCCTCTTTATTGCTATGGGGTGCGTCGGTAAGAAGGAGATGACGGTGGATCTCAATAGGCTGATTCTGGGCAAGAGCTACAACTCTACCAAGGTCTTTCGTACCGCTCAGCATGTGGTTCAAGCCATCTTGCTCGGTATTGTCGTTCCGCTGCTTATCCTGCTGCTCATCTGGGATCTAACCGATAATCCCAATCCCGTTCCGGCCGTTGTCGTCATTGCCGGCTTGGTCATGCTGTGCTTCTTCTTCTCGTACGTCTTTGTCGTTCCCGACGACCTCACATCGAGCGCAACCGACCGCACGCTCGCCATCGCTTCAAAAATATTCGCCTACACGTCGCGCGGCCTTACGCCCGAAGCTGCCCTGGGCGCCTCTAAGATCATCCTGTCCGAAACTATCGCCTCTGCCATCTGCTTTACCGACGGCAAGCAGGTGTTGGCAAGCTGGGGCGAGGACTCGGCAAAATGCCCCGCGGGCACCCCGGTGGTGCTGCGGACTACGCTCAACGTGATCAACAGCGGTGAGCAAAGCGTGTTCTCGCGCGATGCCTCGACCGAGACAGGTGGCTACTTTCCGCGTCTGCGCGCCGGTATTGTCGCACCGCTTACCGTGCGCGGGCATTGCGTGGGCACGCTCGAGCTGTATTATCCCCGTCTGAGCAGCATCGATATGCGCCAGACGGCGCTTGCCTCGGGCTTTGCCGACCTCATTTCCACGCAGCTTGCGAGCTTTGAGCTCGAGCGCCAGGACGAGCTTACGGCCCGCGTGGAGCTGCGCGCCTTGCAATCGCAGGTCGATCCTCATTTTCTGTTTAACACCATCAGCACCATCGTGTCGCTCGTACGTACCGAGCCGGACAAGGCAAGGTCGCTGCTGATCGACTTCTCCAACTATTATCGTCAGACGCTTTCTGACTCCGATACGCTCACCACGCTCGAACACGAGGTGGAACAGGGCACTCGTTATATCAATCTTATGCAGGCCCGGTATGGCGACGGCCGTCTGCGCGTTTCGGTCGACATCGACTTTGAGGTGCGCGACAGCCTGGTACCGCCGTTTATCTTGCAGCCGCTGCTCGAAAACTGTATCAAGCATGCGCAGCGCGAGACTGAGTCGCTTTCTATTCGTGTTAGGGCTTTTGAGACCGATGACGGCTTGGAGATCATCGTCGAAGATGACGGCATCGGTATGAGCGAAGAAGTCTGTGCGCATCTGTTTGAGCAGCATCGCCGAGAGGAGCCCGAAAGCATTACCGCCGACGGCTCCGTCAAGCGAGGCTGCGGCCTGGCGCTCTTCAACGTGCTTCAGCGCATCCATTTCTTTTACGGAGAAGATTCTGGCATGCGTGTGAAGTCCCAGGAGGGCGTGGGAACGCAGGTCATCGTTGAGTTGAACGGCGAGCCGCATGAGCCGGCGCCGCTAACGGTGTAGCACGCGGTTGGATTGAGAGAAAAAAGAGGGGAAGCGCATATGTCCGAAGGCTGGAACATCTTGGTGGTTGATGACGAACCTCCAATTAGGGCTGAGCTACGCTATCTGTTGGAAAAGGATACGCGTGTGGGTCAGATTGCCGAGGCGGGCAATGTCACCGAAGCCGTGGAGTCGATTCTGTCGAACAAGCCCGACGTGTTGTTTTTAGACATTACCATGCCCGGTCGCTCGGGAATTGAGCTTGCCGAGACGCTGCAGAACCTAAAGACGCCGCCGGTGGTTGTGTTTGTGACGGCGTTTGCCGAGTTTGCCGCCGATGCGTATAACCTTGATGCGGTCGACTATGTCGTCAAGCCGGTCGAGGACGCACGCCTGTCAAAGGCACTCGACAAGATCGAGGCAGCCTTGGGTGCCCGTCGTGTTATCCACGCTCCGCGCCAGCCTTTGCGTCTGACGGTGGACCGCGGGGGCAAAAAGGTGTTCATTCCCGCCGCAGACGTCTGCTACTTTGAGGCGCGCGCCGATTTTTGCAACGCCATCTGCGCCGAGGGAACGTACCTGATCAATGAGTCGATCTCCTCGCTCGAGCGTCGCTTGGTTTCCGAGGGCTTTATTCGCGTTCATCGCAGCTATCTGGTCAATTTGGAAGACGTGCACAATGTCGAGATCGGTTCCACGGGTCTTATGGAGCTCAGACTCGATCGCGTAACCTCGACGGTGCCCGTGTCCCGCCGTCGCGCTGCCGAGGTTAAAGCACACTTGGGGCTTGCGTAGACGGTCTGCGTGCCGTCGTTTACCATCGCAGGTTTGGCATGGGCGCGCGGTGGGCATAATGGGTGGCATCGAATGAAATCGAAAGGATCATTATGCCCGCGCTTATCACCCATCATCTGTTTGGCGAGGAAAGCATCGACCGTCTTCCACAGGGCGTCATCACGTCCGATGAAGAGCGCATTGCCTTTATCTTGGGCAACCAAGGCCCCGACCCGTTCTTCTTTCACATTCTGACACCGCGTGTTTCCGACTGCACGCTGCTGGCGCAGGTCATGCATCGCTCGCGCATGTCTCGCCAGTTCGCGTGCCTGCGCGACGGCGTGTCACATCTGCTGCCGCGCGACGCCAGCTTGGGTCGCGCCTTTGCGCTGGGCCTGCTGTCTCATTACGTGCTCGACCGCAACGCCCATCCCTTTGTCTATGAGCAGCAGTTTGGCATCGTGGAGTCCGATTCAGAGCTTGAGGATTCGAGCAGTCAGGTCCATGCCGTGATCGAGAGCGATCTGGATGTACTGATGCTGCAGCTTAAACGCGATGGCGCTACGGTCGACGATTACCCGCCGGCGGGCGAGATCGTTACCACCGACCGTATCAATCGCGCTGCCGGCGTACTGATGAGCTATGTTGCCGGACGCGTGTACGGCATTGACATTCCGGCGGGGGAGTACGGTGCCGCCGTTGCCAATATGCAGCGACTTTACCGCGCGATTGAGCCGGCCGGCTCCGCAAAGACGCGCGCGATCTCGTTGGTTGAGGGCTTGGTGCACGACTACTCGCTGCTCGACGGCCTTGCCCATCGCGTGACGACGGAGTTGCCCGAACGCACCGGTAACCTGGGCCATTTGACATGGAGGAATCCCTTTACCGATGAGGTCTCGAATGAGAGTTTCCCCGAGGTCTTTGATCGCGCGCTGGTCGATTACGAGTGCACGGTCGCGCGTTTTATCGAGACCGGCGACATGGAGGCCGTGACCAGTCACGTCAACTACAGCGGTCGCGTGCTCGAAGCCGATGAGGAGTTCGACCGCGAGGAATAGGGCCCGTGCGTGCCCCTTTGCCGAATCCTTACCGGCGGTTCTGGACAATTGGGGTACGATGAACTAACTGCATATCGGGCGAACACGAAGGGTCCCTGTCCATGAAATACACCAAGCTCGAGCGTAACTGGGTTATGTATGATGTGGGCAATTCGGCCCTCGTGCTACTCAATACCTCGGTGGTGCCCATTTACTTTAACGCCATCAATACCGGTGCTTCCTCGGCCGACCTGGTGGTCGCCTGGGGCAATGCACAGACGATCGCCTCGCTGGTCATCGCCATGCTCATGCCCATTCTGGGTGCACTTGCCGACTACGCCGGCAACAAGATTAAGTTCTTCTTGGGCTTCTTCCTCACGGGCCTGGTTCTTTGCCTGGCGCAGGCTATCCCAATGTCCGCCATGGCATTTTTGACCGTGTACGTGCTGTGCACCATCGGCCTTAACTCTTCTATGACGTTCTACGACGCCATGCTGCCCGACATTACCACCGACGAGCGCATGGACGCCGTGTCCAGCTCGGGCTATGCCTGGGGCTACATCGGTTCCACCGTGCCGTTCGTCATCTGCCTGGCGCTCATCATGGGTGGCCCCGCTCTTGGCGTCCCCACCATGCTGGCAACGCGTCTGTCGTTTATCATCACTGGTGCTTGGTGGCTCATCTTTACCCTGCCGCTCATTCGCACCTATAAGCAAAAGTACGGGCGCGAGCGCGGTCCCGAGGACACCATCGGCCACATCGTGGGCGGTGTGTTCTCCGAGGTCGGACACACCATGCGCGAGATCGCCCACAACAAGACCGTGCTGGTCTACATGATCGCGTTCTTCTTCTATATCGATGGCGTCCACACGGTCATTTCCATGGCAACCAGCTACGGATCGGCCTTGGGCATCGATTCGACGCAGCTGGTGCTGGCGCTGCTCGTTACGCAGTTCGTGGCCTTTCCGTCCGCCATCATCTACGGCAAGCTCGCCGGACGCGTGGGCACGCTCAACATGATCCTGGTGGCAGTCGCCGCCTACATGGGCATTGTGCTGTTCGCCGCGTTCTTCCTAAAGACCGCCTTTGAGTTTTGGGTGCTTGCCATTATGGTCGGCCTGTTCCAGGGCGGCGTGCAGGCGCTCAGCCGTAGCTACTTTGGCCGCATTATCCCCAAGGAAAAGTCCAACGAGTACTACGGCTTCTTTGACATCTTTGGTCGTTATGCAAGCGTTATGGGCACCTTCCTGGTCTCGGTCGTCACCTCGCTGACCGGCAACCCGTCGCTGGGCGTCCTTTCTATTGGTGTGCTGCTGGTCGTTGGCTTTATGCTGCTGGTCCGCCTGTCCCGCATGACTCGGGCGGCAGGGCATGCCGCATAGGAGCGAGCGGCTATTGTGCCTGTCCACGGTACTCTTTTGGGGTTATCCGCAATAAACATTGCGACTTGCGAGCAATGATTTGCCCAAGTGGGTATGATGGAATCAGCTAGGTCGCGGGGCGTCGCCTGTGTTTGGCGGCGTCCCGTTTTTGTGTTGCAGGGAGGGTAAGGCATGAACGCCACGGTCGTGATTCCAACGTATTGGGCGGGCGATGACGCTCGCGCAAACGCCCCTGGCACCTATGACCATTCGACGCGTCTCAACGCCGACAATCCCGAACTCGACCGCTGCCTGGCCTCGCTTGAGCAGGTACGTGACATCCCGCGCATCATCCTTTTGGTGGTCTGTCCCGTTTCTGCCACAGCCGATGTGTCGCTGCGCGTGCACGAGATTGTCGACGCGCATCCCACGCTCAAGGTCACCGTTGTCACCAACACCCAGGCCTCGCGCATCGCAGACCGGGTTGCTCAGATCGCGCCCAAGGGTTCGGGCGAGTGCGTGAGCCTGCGAGGCTACGGTGCCATCCGCAACATGGGGCTAGCTTGTGCCGCTGTGCTGGGGCATGACGCGGTTATCTTTTTGGATGACGATGAGACTGTCATCGACGCCGACTTTATGAAGCGCGCGACCTATGCGTTGGGGCAGCAGACGCGTCAGGGCTTGCCGATCTTGGTCAAGAGCGGCTATTTCTACGATCGCGACGGCTCGCCGCTGGCTCCCACGGACAAGGCGGGCATCTGCCATCGTTGGTGGACCAAGCGCATCGAGTTCAACCGTTGGATGAAAAAGGCGCTCTCGGGCACCCGCATCTCGCGCTCCAACTACGTGTGCGGCGGCCTGATGGCCTTGCACGCCCGCGCCTTTACGCGTGTAGCCTTTGACCCGTTTATCACCCGCGGCGAGGACTTGGATTACCTCTTTAACATGCGCATGTTTGGCTATGACGTGTGGTTCGATAACGAGTGGACCGTGCGCCATCTGCCTCCGGAGTCCGAAAAGCGCTCACCGCGCTTTATGCAGGATGTATACCGTTGGTACTACGAACGGGCCAAGCTGACATTCGCCGCGCATCAAAAGGAGCTCATTCCCGTTACGGCGGCATCGCTCATGCCCTACCCGGGCCCGTGGATTTCGCGCGAGCTCGACGACCGCGTGCGCAAGACCGCTATGGTCCGCAGCGTGTTTACCCGCGAGCATGAGGGCTACTTGCACATCTGGCGCCATGGTATCGACGAGGCAAAGGCCTATGCGCGCCAAAACGCTGCAAGCTATCTGCGTTTCCAGAGCTTTTGGCCCAAGATCATGGACGGGCTTTGGCGTGACGCACAACTGATCAGTATCCTGGAGGGGGCCGAATGATCGACCGCCGCGCCCAGCGCGATAGTTCAATATCAATCTTTCGCATCATTGCCGTTGCCTGCGCCATTTGCGTGCTGGTGTACTTTATTTTTGCCTTGGTGACCGGTATCGAGCCGATCGCCACGGTGATTGCCTGCGCGCTGCTGTGCATCTTTCTGTGCATCTTTATCTTTTTGACGCTCAATCCCGATTCGGTGCGCTCCCAGTACACCGAGGAGACGCTCTCGGTGGCCTCGGCCATGCTCGAGGACATTAAGGGCGGTCTGACGCAGGAGTCGGCGCGTTTGGTGTGCCGGCGCATTTTGCCCGAGACGCGCGCCATGACGGTGGCCATCACCGACGAGGACAACGTGCTTGCCTGCGCGGGCGAGTTTGAGGAAAAACTGCTGCCAGATTCTCCCATCCACACGCTTGCCACACGCTACGTTATCGAACATGGCATCGTGCAGTCGTTCAACCGTATGGTGGATGTCGTGGGCTCGGACGGCTCACACAACCAAGTCCCCGCCGGCATTATCGCCCCCATCAAGGTGGGCGATCGTACCGTCGGCACGCTCAAGTTCTACTACAAGACCCCGCGCGCCGTCGACCGTACCCAGTACGCGCTTGCCTCGGGCTTTGCCGAGATCTTGTCCACACAGCTCGCCATCCACGAGCTCGAGGTGCAAAAGGAACTCACGGCGCGCGCCGAGGTGCGTGCACTGCAAGCGCAGATTAACCCGCACTTCCTGTTCAACACGCTGAACACCATTGCATCGTTTACGCGCACCGACCCGCTGCGGGCCCGCGAGCTGCTTCGTGAGTTCTCATCGTTCTATCGTGCCACGCTCGACAACTCGGGATCGCTTATTCCGGTCTCGCGCGAGGTCGCGCAGACCAAGCGCTACCTTACCTTTGAGAAGGCCCGCTTTGGCGAGGACCGCGTGCTTGCGACGTTCGATGTGTCTGAGGACGTGGAAGATACGCTGGTGCCGGCGTTCGTGATCCAGCCGATTGTCGAGAACGCCGTGCGTCATGGTATGGGCGATGACGACGCCCTGAGGATCGACGTGACCGTTCACCAAGACGGCGAGGATGCAATCTTGATTGCCGTGGCCGATAATGGCGTGGGCATGGATGAGGGTACCGCCGCCAGACTGTTTGACGAGCGCTCTGCCCGTCCCGACGCCAGCTCTCCCCAGGGTGGCGGCGCCGGTGTGGCCATGCACAATATTTCGGAGCGCATCCATCGCTTTTATGGGCCGCACTCCTATACGCGTGTCGAATCGGCGCCGGGCAAGGGCACCAAAGTGCTCCTTCATCTTGATTTGTCAGAGAGCATCTTTGACATTCAAGAGTAAAATAAAGGGCTACGGGCTCAACGTCATGCGACGGATGCCCGGCGTAGTTAGTTGACGAAAGGTTTTATCCCTATGCTGCGTGCGATGATTGTGGATGATGAGGCGCCGGCTCGCTCGGAGCTTCGCTTCCTGCTCGAGCAAACGGGCAAGATCGGCACGATCACGGAGGCGTCGAGCGTCCGCTCCGCCATCGAGATGCTTATGGAAAGTCGCGTGGATGTCGTGTTTCTCGATATCTCGATGCCCGGTGCCTCGGGCCTGCAACTTGCCGAGGCGCTGCATAAGCTCAAAAATCCGCCGGCGATCGTGTTTGTGACTGCGTATAGTGACCATGCGGTCGAGGCATTCGACGTGGATGCCGTCGATTATCTGATGAAGCCGGTCGAGGAAGCTCGCTTGGACCGCGCGATCGAGAAGGTCATGCAACGCGCCAAGCCGGTTACGGACAGCAAGGTGACCATCGAGCGTATCCCGGTGGAAAAGGGCGGCCGCAAGGTGCTCATTCCCGTGGACGACATTCGCTTTATCATGGCCAAGGACGATTACTCCTGCATCTATACCGTCGATGATCGCTTTTTGTCGACGACCTCGCTGGCGCAGTTTGAGGCCAAGCTCTGCGACTTTGGCTTCTTCCGTGTTCACCGCCGCTATATCGTCAACTTGGCGTGCGTCACGGACGTCGAGACGGTGCCCTCGGGCGCCATCCAGCTGGGCATTACGGGCGTCGACGAACGCGTGCCGGTTTCGCGCCGCCGCGTCGTGCCGCTCAAGAAGGCTCTGAGTCTCTAGCACACTGGCCCCGCAGCCCTGTAGACCCATCGTCTGCGGAGCCGTGGGGCCTTTTTTGTATGTATCTGCCGAATCGTTTTTTGCGGAAGGGATCCCATGAACAGTGCAAGCGCCAAGCGTATCGACATCATCTCGGACACCCACGGCTATCTTTCGCCTGCGCTCTTGGACGAGCTTAAGGGCGCGGATCTGATTATCCATGCCGGTGACCTTACGTCGGAGATGGACTACGAGCACCTATGCACTATCGCCCCCGTGCGGGCCGTACTGGGCAACAACGATTACTACCGCGACTACGGCCCCGATGTAGACCGTCTTGCGCTCTTTACCTACGAAGGCCTTAAATTCGCCGTAGCCCACTACCGCGAAGACCTTCCGGTGGGATCCGTAGACGTAGCCATCAACGGCCACACCCACGTAACCAAAGAAGCCCAAGTGGGCCGTTGCTTAGTCCTCAACCCGGGCAGCGCCAGCTACCCCAGAGGCACCCGAGGCCCCACCATGGCCAGAATGCTAGTAAAAGACGGCAAGATCCTAAGCACCAAGTTTATCGACCTAGACTAACCGCAACAAAAACGGGGGATGCACAACGCATCTCCCGTTTTTCTTTGAGCCAAAGTAAGAAGTTCAACAAGATCCATCAGACCAACCCCGCCGAGGAGCATGCGGGCTAGCCGCGCAGCGGCGCACGCCCGCAAAACTGATTGAACAATGTGACGGCAGGGAGGGACCCAAAAAATTTTTTCAAAAAAGTTGTTGCGCGCCG
>CABTZM010000066.1 GCA_902489295.1 uncultured Collinsella sp. | reverse complement strand
CGGACGGGTTGATATAGGGAGAGGGCCTGACCCCATATCGTTGGGGCCAGGCCCGATTTTGCCTCTTGACAATGTCCTGCTCATATTAAAAGGAACGTCCCTAAGTGCCGGCAGTTGGGGACGTTCCTTTTCTGTCGGCAGTTAGGGACAGCCCTTGCCGATTTGCGAGTGATTTGCTTGTTTGTCGACGTACGGGTGTTCATTTGTCGACTTCTTGGGCTGTGGTCAACTGTTGTTTCTGTGGTGGCTGCGGGCATCTGGCTCAAAAGGGCGGGTTGGCCGTCTATGTCTACCTGCGGTTTTGTTGCGGTGCGCATTTTCGATCAAGCTTTTCGTCAAGTGTTTGGTCAGCATCTGGTTTGCAGTCGGAGGCCTATTTTGCCCGCGCTGGTCGTGGCTGCTCACCTTCCTCGTAAGCTCAAATTGAGGTCCATCAGTTTGAGGAGGATGCCATGACTGACCACGCTTTTGACCGAGCAGAGCTAGCCGAAGCCGTCGGCAACGATATTGCCGGCATGGCCCATTTTTGGATGCTGCGGAAGTTTCAATTCCTGGAGCCGGCGCGCGAACAGTTCGAGGTCATTGTCGACCCGTGGCTCAGCTATTGCACCGAGCCTTCGCAAAACGAAATCATGGCCTACAACATGGCGTTTACCGATTGGCTGCTGTTTGAGCGCCCCTATCGCCATGACAAAACGCTGCTCGAGCTATATGTTGACGAGCCGCCGGCATCGCTTTCGCCTGCCTCGCTCAAGCGGCTCGAACAGGTACGCGACACGCATTATTTCTCGCGCTTTGGCATTTTGGACAAGAATCCTGCGTCCGGCATGGTCGTGCTGAAGGACACACGCACCGATCATCGCTTTGATGTCTACGACCCGCATATCGTGCAGAAGGAGCATTGGAACGACGGCGCGATTGCGGTGCGCCTCGCCTGCGTCGACGATGCCTGGCTTACGGCGGGACAGCTCTACCTGTATGACATCGCGCGCCTGAACGACACGGCGGTCGATGGGCCGGGTGCGGTGCATCCCGAGGACCTGCAGGACGGCTTTGACACCTCGTGCATCAGCTTCTTCTTGCGTCTGGTCCGCGACATCATGGGCGCCCAGGGGCGGTACGTAAGGTCGCTCAACATCTACGAGCAGGAGTGGGAGTAGGGGATGGGTAGTTGTCGCCTGCCCTGCCTTTTGCCTTTTTGTCTCGATCTGTAATGTTTGGGGACAAAAAACCGGTCTACCTGTTACAGAACGAGACGAATGCTTGGGCGCCGCTGGTTTGTCTAAATCTGTAACGTTTAGGGGCCTGAAGAACGTCTTACTGTTACGGATCGAGACGTTTGTCACCTGGCTGGGGGAATGTCTCAATCTGTAACATCTACAGTCCAAAAATCGGTCTTCTTGTTACAGATCAAGACGTTTGTCGGCGGAGGCAACGGTGACGATGGTCCATTTGTCCGATGTGGTGGTGATGGAAGTGCCTAATACCGTTCTCAAACACAAACATACGACTCGTAACACGTTGGCGCGGAATAGGATGCTCGCGCGACTCACGGAGGCGACCGAGCAAGGTGCGCTGCTCGCAACGCATGACAATGCGGAGCTCATGTGGCTGCGGCGTCATGTTGGAACCGACGATATCGCGGAACCCGAGCCGTATTTGTTCTGCTTTCAACATGATTGGGGTGTACTGACGCCGGCGGAGCGAACGCTGCGTACCATCAAAGGGCTTGCAGAGTTTCATCCCGATTGGGCGTTTTGGGGCTATGACGCGGCGCTTTTGTGGGGTCTGGAGGTGCCGAATGATCTGCTTGGGTCGCGTTTTCTTGTTAAGACGGGTTGTTCGGTGACGTTGAGCGGCGGGTGCAGGTTGTTGCGTCCGCAGATGGCGGGCGCACTCGAGCATGTTGATGGCGTGTGGGTGACGTCGTTTTGGCGCACGGTGGAGGATTGCCTACTGCGTGCGCCGTTCTCCTACGGGTTGGCGATTGCCGATTCTGCACTGCGGGCGAAAGGCGTATCACGTGGGGATTTGTGCGAGCGCCTCCGCGCCGATTGCGAGGGCAGGCGAGGGTATCGCAGGGCACAGGTGATTGCGTCGTATGCGGACGGGCTGTCTGAAAACGGCGGCGAGTCTCGGTTCCGAGCATTCTTTATTGCGTACGGCTTTCCGGTTCCGGAGCTGCAGGTGGAGTTTCGCGACCCGCTCGATCCGAGCCAGGTGTTTCGCGTCGACTATTTTTGGCGGCTCGAGGACGGGACGTGTGTCATCGGCGAGCTCGACGGAAAGGGGAAGTACACCTTGCAGAGCGGCGAGGGTCGGGAGTCGGTTGACCCATTCGTGGCAGAGCGTCAGCGGGAATCTCATCTGACAATGCTCGGGCATAAGGTGCTTCGGTTTACGTTTGATGAGCTCAAGAATCCGGGGAAGCTGGCTGAGAAGATGAGGCTGGCGGGTATTCCGCGACGGGTCGATCTGGCTGAGGAGTGGAGACGCCAGTGGTATGGGCGCTGAGAGGTTTTGTCTCGATCTGTAACGTTTAGAGGCTGTTTGAGCTCGTAATTGTTACAGATCGAGACAAGCCGGTGAAACGTCGACCGAATGTCTCGATCTGTAACATCAAGGGGCCTAATAACCCTGTACCTGTTACAGATCGAGACATTTCCCTGGTGTCGCTGGGGTGGGACTGCAACGTGTTCCGTCTCCCCACATCCCCTCTTCCTTCCGTTAACCGATGCGTCTGCAACAATCCAGCGGGACTAGGTGATAATGGACAAATGTTCAAGTTAATTGTGAGGGAGGAGCTCGATATGGCGTCTGCCGATCGTTCCACGTTGTTTATCAATGCGACCATTCTGGATGGTTCGGAGCATATGGAGCCGCAACACGATATGGCCGTGACTGTTGAGCGCGGTGTCATCACCTGGATGGGGCCGAGTGCTGTGGCGCAGGCGCCCGCGGGTGCCGAGGTTATCGACCTGGGTGGTGCGTATCTCATGCCCGGTCTCATCAATATGCACGTGCACCTGTGCGGCTCGGGCAAGCCTGTCTCGGCCGGCGATGCGGGAGCGCTGATGAAGAAACTCGATAATCCCGTGGGGCGCGCCATCGTGCGCCACATCCTCAAAGGCAGCGCCCAGCAGCAGCTGGCAAGCGGCGTGACCACGGTGCGCGGCGCGGGCGACCCGCTGTTTGCCGACATTGCCGTGCGCGACGCTATCGACGCCGGCAAGTATCAGGGTCCGCGCCTGGTAGCGCCGGGAACGGGCGTCACGGTGCCGGGCGGCCATGGCGCGGGCTTGTTCGCCCAGGTGGCCAACAGCCCCGTCGAGGCAGCCGAGCAGGTGCGAGACCTGTATGCGCGCGGCGCCGACGTCATTAAGCTGTTCGTAACGGGCGGTGTGTTCGATGCGACCGAGGTGGGCGAGCCGGGCGTGCTGCGTATGCCGGTGGAGGTTGCCGCGGCGGCGTGCAAGGCGGCGCACGAGGTGGGCCTGCCGGTTATGGCTCATGTCGAGAGCACCGAGGGCGTGAAGGCCGCGCTTGAGGCCGGCGTCGATACGATCGAGCACGGTGCCCCGATGACTCCCGAGATCTTGGAACTGTACCGTGGCGCCGCGGGCACGCAGCTCGAGGGACGTGCGCCCAGCGTTACCTGCACGATCAGCCCGGCACTACCGTTTGTATTGCTCGACCCGGAAAAGACCCATTCGACCGATACGCAAAAGAAGAACGGCGACATCGTGTGCTCGGGCATTATTGAGAGTGCTCGTGCGGCGCTGGATGCCGGCGTTAAGGTGGGCTTGGGCACGGACTCAAGCTGCCCGTTCGTGACGCAGTACGACATGTGGCGCGAGGTGGCCTATTTTGCCAAGTACGTGGGCGTGAGCAACGCCTTTGCGCTGCATACGGCCACGCAGGTCAATGCCGAGCTCCTGGGGCTGGGCGGCGAGACCGGTACGATCGAGTGCGGCAAGGCCGCCGATATCCTGGTGACGCGCAAGAATCCGCTCGATGACCTGTGCGCTCTGCGTGAACCGATACATGTGATGTGTCGCGGTGATCTGGTACGCAAGCTCAAGGTGAAGCGTATTCCCGAGGTGGACGCCGAGCTCGACGCGATTATGGCCATGCCTGCCGAAGCGCTGGCTGAGGAGCTGGCCCGCGACGGTGTGGCGTAGATGTGACAAAGGTGCAGCTCCGTTGCCGCATACAAAAAGCCGAGGTCTCAACACGAGGCCTCGGCTTTTTTATCGAACAAATACTTAAGATTTGGGACAAACAAACCTGATTAATTTGTCCCGCGTGCGGGCGCTAAGAGCGGGTTTCCATCTTGGCGTGGCACTTGGGGCAGGTGACGCGGATCTTGCCTTTGCCCTTGGGGACGGAGAGCATCTGGCCGCAGTTGGGGCACTTGAGGTAGGCCGTGGTCTTGCGGCCCTTCCACATCTTCTTGGCCGTGCGCTTGGCACGTTCAAAGTCTTCCTTACTGGTGCCGGCCGCGCGTGAAGTGCTGGCCGCTGCGGCCCCGCCGCCCAAGCTGGTGACGAACTTGCCCAAGCCGGGGACCTTAGCCGAGCCGGCGACAAAGGCCTCGTTCTCCTTGCGACGTGCATCGATATTTTTGGACAGGCCGCGCAGCACGCCGATCACGATCACGGCGATGGCGATCCAGCTGAGCCACTGGATACGGGCCATCGATCCAATCATCGCGATGACGATTCCAGCAAAGCCCATCACGATGGTGAGCTCATCGGCACCATTGCGACCCTTCATAAAGTCATTCATGCAAATTGCCTTTCGTTCGATATGCTGCTCGCCTTTATACCCGATTTAGAGCAAGGGGGACAGGTTAATCTGCACCAAGGTGGTGCAAACGTACCTGTCCCCGATGCACCAAGAAGGTGCAAAGAAGTCTGTCCCCAATGCCCCAATTACTTGGAGAGCTTGTCGACGACGCGTTCGATCTCGGCGAGCTTGGCGGCTTTGAGGTCTTCGTCGCCCGATTCGATTGCCGAAGTCACGCAGCCCTCGATATGCGCCTTGAGCACGTCGGCGTTGATGCGCGCGAGGAGCGCCTGTGTGGCCATAAGCTGCGTGGAAATATCGACGCAGTAGCGGTCCTCCTCGACCATCCGCAGGATGCCGTCGATCTGACCGCGTGCCGTCTTGAGCATGCGGGTCACCGATTTATGGTCTGCCATCATGGCGGGTCCTCGTTTCTGGTCGGGGTGCGCGTGGGTCGTTACGCGGCGGTTACGGACAGGGCGTGGAACTTCTCGCCGGCGCCCTCGACAGCGGCGGCGAGCTGCTCGGCGGTCACGGTGTCGGCGCACTCCACCTGGACGGTCTGAGTCTCGTGATCGGCGTCGGCGTCGGTCACGCCGGCCACGTTGAGCAACGCCGTCTCGACGGTGGCGTCGCAGTGGCCGCACATGAGGCCGGAAGTCTTGATTGTGTATCGCATCGGTATTCCTCTCTGTTGTGTCGGCTTTCCCAGGCACCCGACCTTGGCCTTCAAGCCGTCGCTCGCGTACCAAAGTACTCGTCGCTCCTCTTTCAGGTCAATCTCGGGCACCTGGAAAACCCGTTCTAAATGGACTTAAGGGTGAACCTATTTTGCCACTTTAGGCTTAAAGGATTTTAGGCGCAGCGCATTGGACACGACGCACACGCTCGACAGGCTCATGGCCGCGGCGCCGAACATCGGCGAGAGCTGCCAACCGGTGAGGGGGGAGAACACGCCCGCCGCCAGCGGAATGCCGATGCCGTTGTAGAACAGCGCCCAGAACAGGTCCTGCTTGATGTTGCGGATTGTGGCACGTGACAGCTCGATGGCACGGGCGACGTCCATGAGATCGCTGCGCATGAGTACCACGTCGGCGCCCTCCTTGGCGATGTCGGCGCCGGTGCCGATCGCAAGGCCCACGTCGGCGCGCGCCAGGGCGGGGGAGTCGTTGATGCCGTCGCCCACCATGGCGACCTTGCCGCCCGCGTCCTGCAGCTCGCGCACATGGCGCTCCTTGTCGGCGGGGAGGACGTCGGCGATGACCTGCTCGCTGCTCAGCCCCACGCGGCGGGCGATGGCCTCGGCCGTCACGCGGTTGTCGCCGGTGAGCATGCGCACGTCGACGCCGAGCTTGCGGAGCGCAGCGATGGCCTCGGCGCTCGTTTCTTTGACCTCGTCAGCCACGGCGATGATACCGACAAGCTCGCTGTTCTTGGCAAAGAACAGCGGTGTTTTGCCCTCGGCCGCGAACTGTTCGGCAAGGCCGGCGGGAACCTTCGCGCCCAGCTCGTCCATCAGACGCACGTTGCCGGCGGCGATGACATTCTGCCCCTCGCGTGCCGTAACGCCTCGCCCGGGCACGGCGGCAAAGTCCTCGACCATGCGTGCGACGATTCCGCGCGACTCGCACTCGGCCATAATCGCCTCGGCCAGCGGGTGCTCGCTCGAGCGCTCCAGCGCGGCGGCCAGCTTGAGCAGCGCCTTTTCGCTCATGGCGGGCGAGCCGTCAGCGCGCGTGGCTACCACGATATCGGTCACGGCAGGCTTGCCGCGGGTGACGGTGCCAGTCTTGTCGAGCACCACGGTGCCCACGCTGCGCAGATTCTCCAGCGCCTCGGCGCTCTTGAACAGAATGCCCATCTCGGCGCCCTTGCCGGTGCCCACCATAATGGCGACGGGCGTGGCCAGGCCGAGTGCGCACGGGCAGCTGATCACCAACACGGCCACGGCGGAGGTGAGCGCCTCGTTTATGCTGCCGGTGAGAGCCATCCACACCGCAAAGGTCACGGCCGAGATCGCAAACACCACGGGCACAAACACGCCGGCGACCTTATCGGCCATGCGGGCGATGGGTGCCTTGGTGGCGTTGGCGTCCTCGACGAGCTGGATGATTTTGGCGAGCGACGTGTCGGCGCCCACGCGTGTGGCACGGAAGGTAAACGAGCCAGTGCGGTTGACCGTGGCGGCGTTGACGGTGTCGCCGGCGGCCTTTTCCACGGGGATGGACTCGCCGGTGAGCGCGCTCTCGTCCACGGCCGACGCGCCCTCGAGTACCACGCCGTCGACAGGGATAGACTCGCCGGGGCGCACGCGCAGGACCTGGCCGGGAAGGATGCTGTCGACGTCGACGGTGGCTTCGGTGCCGTCGTCGGTCACGACGGTCGCGGTCTTGGGTGTCAGGTCGATCAGCGCCTCGATAGCGCCGCCGGTCTTGGACTTGCTGCGCGTCTCGAGGTATTTGCCCACGGTGACGAGCGACAGGATGGTGCCGGCGCTCTCAAAATAGAGGTTGTCCATGCTCGTCATCATGGCCTCGTGCACCTGACCTGTGACCAGCTGGTCTGCCATGATAAACATGGCGTAGAGCGACCAGGCAATGGAAGCGGTGGCACCGACGGCGATGAGGGCGTCCATGGTGGGCGCACCGTGCACGAGCGACTTGAAGCCGTTGATAAAGTACGCGTCGTTGACGTAGACGATGGGGATAAGCAGGACGAGCTCGGTGAGCGCCAACGTCATGCTGTGGGTATGGTCGGTGAAAATGCCGGGCAGCGGCCAGCCAAACATATGCCCCATGCCTATGTAGAACAGTGGGATGAGGAATACGATCGAGACGATGAGGCGGGTGCGCATGGCGGAGGCGGCGGCCTCCAACTTTTTGGTCGGCGACTCCATATGGGCGGCGCCGGACCTGGCTTGCGTGCTGCCGTTTGAGCCGGCGGCACCGGTGCCCACGTCGACGGGCGAGGCCGAGTAGCCCGCGCGGTCGACGGCGGTGCAGATATCGTCGGGGGAGACCTGCGCGGGGTCGTAGTCCACCAGCATGGAGCCGGCGAGCAGATTGACCGCGACGCTCTCGACGCCGTCGAGCTTGCTCACGGCACGGTCCACGTGCGCCTGACAGGCGGCGCATGTCATGCCACCCACATCGAATTTATCTTGAGCCATGGCTTCTCCTTTCTGTGACGTAGTGTCAGAAATGTTAACCAACCGATACTATACACCCATACCCCCTGGGGGTGTCTAATGGAGATGAAAATGTATGACATTCTATTATTGGTCGAGGTGACAGCCAGTTCGGCGGACCGTAGCCAGTCTAATGTCTCAATCTGTAACATTTGGGGACCGTTTTGCCTGCTAGATGTTACTGATCGAGACGGACCGTCCGCGGTCAACTCAAATGTCTTGATCTGTAACATCTAGAGAGGTTTTTAACCCCTTACTGTTACAGATTGAGATGTTGTCTCGCGGGGTTGGGGTTTGTCTCGTTCTGTAACATCTAGACCTGTATCTGCCGAGCTGGTGTTACAGATCGAGACAATTGCCGGGGAGGGGTCCCGTCACGGCAAGACGCCCGCCGCCTAGATACAGAACCCGGGGATCACACAGGTTCGCTTATTTGGCTTGTCCGCAGGCGTTGCGTACGTAAAGACGTCGCCGTCGTGTCCCACGCGATTCAAATAGAGTGTGCCTCCACTCTCCGATGTGTCGGGGCTCACCGTGCGCTCCCACCAACAGGTGTCCTTGCCCTTCCACTGGCGGACCATCGTCTCGTTCGTGGAATACGGGCTCACCTTGAGCTCGCGGAAGAGCTGATACTCCTTGCCCTCGCCGTTGTAGATGTCTGCCAGGTAGTGATAGCCCTCGGCAAACGAATCGGGCGGTTGCGTACCGCACAGCTCGACCATGGCGGGCAGCCAAAGGGTTGCGGGCAACTCGCTCAGACACGATGCACTGTTGGCGGCGCCCACATTGTTCGAGACCTTCTTGACCCCTTTAATGAGCGCGCGCAACTCGTTGGGTAGCAGCTTAAGGCCGTCGCCGTTGAGCCATCCCCGCAGCTCGCAATCTGCCCAGCCGGCGCTCGGCGGTTCAACTGCAGCGTTGCGCTCGGCAATACCCGCGTCGAACATAAACGTCAGCCCGGCCTTGCCCGTCCCGTCCAGAAGCTCATCGTGGCGGATGCCCACAAGTTGCGCGCCGACCTTCAGCCCGTTGGTGAGCGTTACGCGCTTGGTGCACGGATAGGGGATATGCCCATCGGCGTCGAGCAGGTGGTAGCGCTTGGCAATCTCGCGTGCCTCGCTACGGGTCTCGGCGGCCTTAATCTTGAGCGAAATCTCCTGTAGCTGATCCCAGGTGTAGTCGTCAAGAGAGCTACGGATGCCGTCCAGGTAGTCGGGAATGCCAAAGCCATGGGTTGCCGCGCCAATGACGCCGAGCCCCGCAACGGCTGCAGCGACGCCGCCGATAATAAAGCGGCGGCGGGTTATGGCATCATGTCGGGCCTGCTCCAGAATTTCTCGCGCGCGCTCGCCGGCGACATCGACCTTAAGGTGCGTACCGGAGTCGATGTCGATTGCTACGTCATTGCCCGCGTCCTCGCGTCCCTCAGATTCTGCAGCGGGGAGGTATGCCGAGAGCACCTCGAGCATCTGCTGCTCGGTGGGGCGATCGCCCTGCTCGACCGAGATACCTTTCATGATGATCTGGACGAGAGCCTCGTCGCCCTCGCAGCGCGGCTCGAGCGGCGCCGGTTTGGTCTTGGTCTTTAT
>CABTZM010000065.1 GCA_902489295.1 uncultured Collinsella sp. | reverse complement strand
TGGGCGGCCACGACGGCACCAAGCCCACGCTCGACTACGACCCCGAAGAGGTCAAGCGTGCGTTTTCCATCTCGACGACCATTGCGCCGATCGACTGGAAGGGCGCCCGCATCAACGTGCTCGATGCCCCGTGCTACCCCGACTTTATCGGCGACGCCTTTGCCGCGATGAGCGTCTGCGAGACGGCTCTGTTCGTGGTCGACGCTGAGGCCGGCCCGCAGCCGACGACTGTCAAGCTTTGGTATGCGGCCGAGGACCTGCGCCTGGCGCGCGCGGTGTTCGTGAACCGCCTGTCGCGCCCCGAGGCCAGCTTTAGCACCACTATGGACCTGCTGCAGGAGCGCTTTGGTACGCGCTTGGGCGCCGTGACCCTTCCCTGGGGCGAGGGCGAGGACTTTGGCGGCATCATCGACCTGGTGCGCATGAAGGCGCGCCACTGCAACGGCGCCGAGGCCGTTGAGTCGGAGATCCCCGAGGAGTATCGTGCCCAGGCCGAGGAGGCTCACGACCATCTGTGCGAGCTGGTGGCCGAGGCCGACGACGAGCTGATGATGAAGTACCTGGAAGGCGAGGAGACGCTGACGCAGGAGGAGCTCGAAGGTCTGTTGTCCAAGGCGATCGCCGAGCGCATCTTTGTGCCGGTCTTTGCGGGCGATTGCATTAAGGAGCAGGGCGTCAACTCGCTGATGGACGACATCGCCACGTACTTCCCGGCACCGACCGACTACGGCGAGATGCCGCTCATCGACGGCGATTCGCTCAAGATCTCGAGTGACGATGACCGTCCGGTGGCGTTTGTGTTTAAGACGCTGGCCGATCCGCAGCAGGGTCGCATCAGCTTTATCAAGGTGCTGACGGGTACGCTTGAGCCGGGTCTTGAGCTGATCAACGCGCGTACCCGCAAGAGCGATCGTCTGGCTCACCTGTATGTGATGTGCGGTCGCGACATGACCGAGGTCGGTCACGCCTATGCCGGCGACATCATCGTGGCGCCCAAGCTGGCTGCCGAGACGGGCGATACGCTCTCGATTACCGGCAAGGTCGAGGCTGCGGCGTTTAAGTTCCCCAACTCGCAGTACCGCATCGCCATCGAAGCCGAGAACCGCGGCGACGAAGAGAAGCTCTACACGTTTATCGAGAAGGCCTGCAAGGCAGACCCGACCATGAGCATCGACCGCGACGAGGAGACCGGCCAGACCATTATCTCCGCCGTTGGTGAGGCGCAGGTTTCGGTGCTGCTCAACCGTTTGGAGGATCGCACCAAAGTCGTGGCCAAGAGCGTGCCGATCCGCATTCCGTATCGCGAGACCATTCGCCGTACGGCAAGTGCCCAGGGCCGCCATAAGAAGCAGACCGGCGGCGCCGGTCAGTACGGCGACTGCTGGCTGCGCGTGGAGCCGCTCATTGGGCCCGACGGCACGAGCGATGGCTATGAGTTTGTGGACGAGGTCGTGGGCGGCCGTATTCCGCGCTCGCTGATCCCCGCCGTGGACAAGGGTGTCCAGGAGACCATGAAGGACGGCATCATTGCCGGCTACCCGCTCACGGGCATTCGCGTGGCTGTGTACGACGGCTCGTATCACAGCGTCGACTCCAACGAGATGGCGTTCCGCGCGGCAGCTCGCATCGGCCTGCGCAAGGCATGTGCCGATGCCGACCCGGTGGTGCTGGAGCCCATTGAGGAAATTACGGTGACCATCCCCGAGAGCTACGCCGGCGCTGTGATGGGCGACATCTCGGCATCGCGCGGTCGCGTGACGGGCATGGAGACCGATGAGCGCGGCGATACCGTGGTTATTGCCCAGGCGCCGCTGGCAGAGCTGACGGATTATTCGACGCGCCTGCGCTCTATCACGCGCGGCACGGGTGACTTTACCATGAAGCCCGCAGGCTATGAGCAGGTGCCTTATGACGTTCAGGCCAAGCTGGTCGAGCGCTATGAGGAGGGCCGCGCCAAGTAGCGCGTGATTTTGTCTGCAATGTAGGTGCTGACGAAAGGGCCGCCCTGGGTAACCGGGGCGGCTCTTTTTGATTCCTTGGGGACGGAGGAAAACGGATCATTTAGGCTTTGGGGCAGCTTGGTCGGTCCTAGTCTCCCGAGGCCTGATTGCGGCCGGTGGTGTAGTCGATCTGCACGTGCGGCTGCAGGTTGTAGCAATATACGTGGAAGCAGAGGGTCTTGCCGTGGTCCTCGACCGATTGCGCCTCAAGGCGCATGCCACGGCAGACAAGTTCCTCTTCGTTATACATAGGCGTGACGCGGTAGAGCACATGGTTGCCCGTATCGCGAATATAGTTGAGAATCTGCTCTTCAAACGGCAGCATGCCCGTCTCGTTGAGATAGCGCGTGCCGGTGAGGAGATTCTTGCGGTTGGCGTTTTCGCCGCAGAGCGACCAGGCGATAAGGTGGCAGCGGTTGTAGAGGCTCTGGCCCGGAATAAAGTCGTAGCGCTGCTGGTGCCAACCGGCAGGATGGATGCGCGAGATATCGCCGCGCTTTCCCTGTCCGAGCGACTCGGGGCCTACACAGGCGAGCGCCTTGCGAGTGCGACCCAGGCTGTCGAGCTTGGAGAATTTCTTAAAGCAGCCCTCTTCGGTGGCGCGATCGTATTCATCGAGTGTGAATGACGGCGTGCCGAGCGGGTGCGTGCTGTCGGCGCGAAGGGCAACGTAGGGGTTGCCGGCGTAGTCGGGAATGCTGCTGAGATAAACACCGCGGGCGCGGTTGAGGTCGGGGTTTTCGACCTCGTCGATGGGGGTGGCGGCACTGCCCGCGGAAACGTCGTCATCGGTGTCGGTCGCGGCGGAATCGGAGCCATCGCCAGAGTCCTGGCTGTTTTGAGGGTCCGCCGCGCTCGCCGTTCCCGATTCGAGCCGAGCGACCAGGTCTGCCTCGTCGTCGGTGCGGCTGGGACTCTCGTTTTGTTTTTCGGCCAGAGCCGCCGCCTGCTCATCGCCTTGCGGCGACAGCAACTTGGGCGCTCCGTCGAGCGATCCCGTAAACAGCGCAAACCCCAGCACCACGGCGGTGCCGATGGAAAGTGCTTGCTTGTAGGCGGGCTTGCGCGACATTGAGGCTCCTGGATGGACGGTTGGGAATCTACCAGTCTAGCAGGAGCCGGCAAGGGCCGTTCTGTCGAACAAATACTTAAGATTTGAGACAAACGCTACTGATTCATTTGTCCCGCGGTCTAGATCGAGGTGGAGTCGAGCCAGTTGAGCTTGCACTCGAGAATGCGCTGCTCGCCGGGTTCGCTGCTTCCGTCAAGTAGGGCGAGCAGCATCTCGGCTGCTTCGCGACCTTCTTGGTCGACGGGCTCGATGATGGTGGAGACGGTCGGTGTGGTGAGATTAGTCCAGTCTTCGCAGTTGAGTCCCAAAAGGCCGATTTGCTGCGGAAGCAGATGGGCCATTGGCTGGAGGGCCTTGTAGACACGGGGAAGTGCCCACTGATTTTGCACGAAGATAAGGGTTCGCTTGGCGGGATTGAACTTGAATTTAAAGTATTCAGTGAGCTCGTTGATTGACGGCTTGTTGTGATCGATGGGAATCGCTTTGTAGAGCTGCCCGTTCGCTGCCAGCGCCTCGGCATACCCCTGAAAACGCTCCATGCGGGTGCGCATTTCGGTCATGTTGGCGGCAATGGAAAAGAAATCTTCGTAGCCGGCGTCGAGGAGTGCCTGTGTGGCGTTGTACACGCCGTCGTAAAGGTTGGTTTTGATCCAGCTGGTACCTGGGCTATAGATGGCCGCATCGAAAAAGACGACCGGCTTGCCGGCGCGTCTAATGCGGTCATGCACGGCTTTGAAGTTTGCCGTGGGCTGGATGATAAAGCCATCGACGCCCAGCGAGAGCATCTTGTCGACGTACATGAGCTCGGTCTCGGGGTTAAAGTTGCTCGTGCAAACGACCGTCTGGTAGCCCGCGGGGAGCATGACCTGCTCCATGCCATTGAGAACGAGCCCCGCCCATTTGTTGGTGTTATCCAAAATGATGATGGCAATGACGTGGGTTTGCTTGCCGGTGAGCGTCTGCGCTTGGGCGTTGGGAACGTATCCGAGTTCCTTAATGACGCGCGCGATTTTGTTCTGCGTCTTCTCGCTAAGCTTTTCTCGTTTGTCGTTGAGGTAATACGAGACGCTTGCCGTCGAGGTTCCCGCCTCTCGAGCGACGTCTGCGATCGTAACGCGCTGTTTTGCCACAGCGACTCCTTCCGACAGATGAGCATTTTCCAACATGATGACTTTGAGTCTTGGTGAAGGATACGCTTCGGTGAGCGGCTTTTTCCTTTCATATGAGTATGCAACAAATGCGGCATACGGGTGGGGTCGAAATTTGTGACCGGCATGCGCATCTGCCGTCTACCGAGAAAATCAAATACTTCTTGACTTTTGAAATCGAGGGCAAAATCGCAGGATTCATTTTTGGTTAAACGCATAACTAAATCGCATAACCAACGCTCTGACCTGCGCGTTTACCGAAATAAGCTGGCATTAAGAAAAACGAGCACCTATATTGTTCTTGTCGAAAAGACAGCAAGTCCAAACGGCAGGGGATGCTCCGGAGGCCTCCGCAAACGGTGTCTTGCGCACGCAACTCTATGAAAAGAGGGAAGCAATGAAGATCGTAGGCGTTGCCGCCTGTACTGTGGGTATCGCCCACACGTATATGGCCCAGAAGGCGATTCAGGATGAATGCGCCGCCCGTGGCATCGAGTGCAAGGTCGAGGCTCAGGGTGGCCTGGGTATCGAGAATGAGCTCACGCAGGAAGACGTGGACTCCGCCGACCTGGTCCTGGAGTCCGTCGACGTGGGTGTCGAGAACGAGGACCGTTTTGAGCAGAAGATGGCCGAGGGCAAGTTCCTGAAGGTCGGCACCTCTGATGTAATCGCCGATCCGGTAAAGATCATCGACCAGGCCATTGAGATCATCAAGGCGACGGGTGGCGCCGTTGACGCGCCCAAGGCCGAGGCCAAGGCAGAGAAGAAGGCCGTCTCCGCTGCCCCGCAGGCCCCGACACCGGCGTCCAAGCAGTCTATCTTTGCCGATCCTGGCAAGAGGCTGCTCAATGCATTCAATACCGGCGTTTCCTATTTTATCCCCATCGTCGTTATCGGCGGCGTGTTTCTTGCCTTCTCGCTGGCATCCGGTACCGCCGGCGCCAACGGCATGGAGGTTACGAACCCGCTGATGGTGAGCCTTAACACCATCGGCATGGCCGGCATCTCCATGATGATCCCGGTGCTTGCGGCATACATCTCCTACTCGATGGCCGGCAAGCCCGCGCTCGCCCCCGGTTTTGTCCTGGGCTACCTGGTCAATAACGCAGTCGTTACCCCTAACGGCAACAGCGTTTCGACCGGCTTCTTGGGCGCCATGATCATGGCGGTCATCTGCGGCTACTTTGTCCGCTGGATGAAGACCTGGAAGGTCAACAACACCATCCAGACCATCATGCCCATCCTGATCATCCCGATTCTGACCTCGCTTGTCCTGGGCATGGCCTATATCTACATCCTGGCCACGCCGCTTGGCTTTGTGATGGACTGGCTCACCGGCGTGCTCGGCAGCCTGCAGGGCGGTTCCGCAGTTGTCCTGGGTCTGGTCATTGGCGTTATGACCGCCTTCGATATGGGTGGCCCCATCAACAAGACCGCCTCGACCTTCACCATGGCCATCATGGCCTCCGGTATCTACGGTCCTAACGGTATGTTCCGCGTCGCCGTCGCCGTTCCCCCGATCGCCTGTGGCCTCGCTGCGCTCATCGCCAAGAACAAGTTCGATGACGCTGACCGCCAGATGGGCATCTCCGCGCTGTTCATGGGCTGCATCGGTATTACCGAGGGCGCTATCCCCTTCGCGGTCAAGGACCTCGGTCACACCCTGCCCGGCATTTGCATCGGCTCTGCCGTGGGTGCGGCACTTGCCGCCTTCCAGGGCATCGACTGCTACGTCCCGCACGGTGGCTTTATCGTCGCCCTTGCCACCAACAACGTCGCGCTGTTCTGCCTGGACATCGTGATTGGCGCCGTGGTCGCCGCTGCAATCCTGATTGCCATGAAGCCCACGCTCGATAAGCAGGCCAAGTAAACCTTTAAGGACTCCGGTTGTGCGGAGGGATGGATTTGACTCCGCACAACCGCCCCTACACAACAAAATCCATCCGTACTGATAGGGCCCACATCTGGGTCCCAGGGAACTTTTGTCAAAAATCCTCTGGAGAAGGAGAACAAAATGTCCAACCTCACCATCCGCCAGGCCGTTCAGGGCATGCTCAAACTGCAGGATAGCGGCGATCACGCAACCATGGTCGGCATTGGCCCCATGAGCCCCAACCTGATTCAGGCCGTGTTCGAGCTTGCCAAGGACGAGGATTTCCCGCCCATGTTTATCGCCAGCCGCAACCAGGTCGATATGGACGAGATGGGCGCCGGCTACGTCAACGGTTGGGACCAGACGCGCTTTGCCGCCGACATCAAGAAGGTCGCCGACGAGGTGGGTTACACCGGTCCGTACTACCTGTGCCGAGATCACGGCGGTCCGTGGCAGCGCGACGAGGAGCGTAACGCCCACCTGCCCGAGGACGAGGCCATGGAGCTCGCCCGCAAGTCCTTCGTCGCCGACATGGAGGCGGGCTTTGACCTGCTGATGGTCGACCCCACCAAGGACCCCTATCAGATCGGCAAGGTTATTCCGCTCGACGTGGTGCTTCGCCGCACGATCGATCTTATCGACTACCTTGAGCAGTACCGTCGCGAGCATAACCTGCCCGAGGTCGCCTATGAGGTCGGTACCGAGGAGACCAATGGCGGCTTGACCTCTACCGATAAGTACGAGGAGTTCATTTCTCAGCTGCAGCCCGAGCTCGAGAAGCGCGGGTGCCCCATGCCCACCTTTATCGTCGGCCAGACCGGCACCCTTACCCGCTGGACGGAGCAGGTCGGTCACTACAACTTCAAGAACGCCCGCGAGCTTGCCGATATGGCCAAGCGCTATGGCGTGGGCCTGAAGGAGCACAACGCCGACTATCTGGACGACGCGACGCTGCTCGAGCACATCCCGGCACACGTGACCGCCTCCAACGTCGCTCCGCAGTATGGCACCGAGGAGACCCGCGCCTACCTCAAGCTCTGCGCCACCGAGCAGATCCTGGTCGACAACGGTCTGTGCGATGACCCCTCCGACCTGTATCACACGCTGCTGGTCAAGGCTATCAAGACCGAGCGCTGGCGCAAGTGGATGACTGGCGACGACGTCAACCTGCAGGTCGATGACATCCTTGCCGACGATGAGCTCAGCCTGAAGATCCTGGATGTCTCCGGCCACTATGCGTTCAACGATCCCGAGGTCAAGGAGCAGGTCGAGAAGCTCTATCGCAACCTCGCTGCCCAGGACATCGACGGCAAGCGCTTTGTGATCGAGCACATCAAGCGCCCGATCAAGCAGTACGTCGTCGGTCTTAACCTCAAGGGCGTCACGAGCCGCATCGAGAAGGCTCTCGAGGACTAAGTAGCTTTTCCTACACGACGCCGGGCCTGGGGCATGTCCCAGCCGCAGGCCCGGCACATAGGACAAAGGGACATCCCCTTTGTCCTATTTTTTGAGTTTTGGATTCCTTCGAAGGAGTTTGCACCATGAAGTTCTTTATCGATACCGCCAATCTGGACGAGATCGCCGAGGCCAAGAGCTGGGGCTGCCTGGCCGGTGTTACCACCAACCCGTCCCTGTACGCCAAGACCGGCGGCAAGCTTGCCGACTTTGAGCCGCATATGCTCAAGATTGCCGAGCTCTGCGAGGGCCTGCCCGTTTCCGCCGAGTCTACCGCTACCACTGCCGAGGGTATGATCGAGGAGGGCAAGCGCCTTGCCGCCCTCGCCCCCAACATCGTGGTCAAGCTTCCCGTGTGCGAGGCCGGCCTTGCCGCCTGCCGTGCACTGGCCGATGCTGGCGTGCGCGTCAACATGACGCTCGTCTTCTCGCCGACGCAGGCCCTTATGGCCGCCAATGCCGGTGCTCGCTACATCAGCCCGTTTGTCGGTCGTTTCGATGACATCGCCGAGGACGGTATCTCGCAGCTCGACAACGTCGTGACCTGCATTAAGAACTACGACTGGACGGGCAAGAACGTCGACGACACCGTCGAGATCATCACCGCCTCGGTTCGTACGCCCAACCACGTGACCCAGGCCGCGCTACTCGGTGCCGATATTGCGACCGTGCCCATGGCCGCTCTCAAGAAGTGCCTGCATCATCCGCTGACCGACCAGGGCCTCGCCTCTTTTGAGGCTGACTGGCAGAAGGTCGTCGCTCAGGCTTAACGAGTGGATTGCCCCGGCATCGCGTCATCCGGTGCCGGGGTTGTTCTCAAGAGAGGAATTCGTATGACCAACCAGGAGCTGGCGAAGGTCGCCAATGAGGTCAGGAAGGGTGTCGTGACTGCGGTTCACGCGGCCAAGTCGGGACACCCGGGTGGATCGCTCGGTGCTGCCGACATCATGACGTATCTGTACTTTGAGGAAATGAATATCGATCCTGCCGACCCTCACAAGGCCGATCGCGATCGCTTTGTGCTCTCCAAGGGTCACGCGGCGCCGGGCCTGTATTCGGTGTTGGCAAATCGCGGCTATTTTCCCGTCGAAGAGCTCGAGACGCTCCGTCATATTGGCAGCCGACTGCAGGGCCATCCCAACATGAACGACGCCCCTGGCATCGATATGTCCACCGGATCGCTCGGTCAGGGCATCTCTGCTGCAGTTGGAATGGCGCTTGCCGCTAAGCACTGGGGCGACGGCTACCGTGTCTACACGTTGCTGGGCGACGGTGAGTGCGAGGAAGGCCAGGTGTGGGAGGCGGCCATGTTCGCCGGCAACCATGCGCTCGACAATCTTGTTGCCGTCGTCGACCACAACGGCTTGCAGATTGACGGCACGATCGATGAAGTCAACTCGGCCATGCCGCTCGCTGACAAGTTCCGCGCCTTTAAGTGGCATGTGATCGAGCTCGCCGACGGTAACGACATGGCGCAGATTGCCGCCGCCTTTGCCGAGGCCCGCAAAGTGAGCGACTCGTCCGTGGCCATTATCGCCGAGACGGTGAAGGGCAAGGGCGTCTCCTTTATGGAAAACCAGGTGGGCTGGCACGGCAAGGCACCCAACGATGAACAGTTTGAGCAGGCCATGGCCGAGCTCGCAGCAGCAGGGGAGGAGCTCTAATGGCAGACGTCAAGAAAGCCGCCACGCGCGTTAGCTATGGCGAGGCACTTGTCGAGCTGGGCAATGAGCGCGATGACTTTGTGGTTCTCGATGCCGACCTGGCCGCCGCCACGCAGACCGGTAAGTTTAAGGCTGCGCACCCTGAGCGCTTCTACGACGCCGGCATTGCCGAGAGCAACCTGATGGGTCTTGCCGCCGGCATCGCGACCACGGGCCGCGTTGCTTTTGCGAGCACCTTTGCGATGTTTGCCGCCGGTCGCGCCTACGAGCAGGTCCGCAATTCCATCGGCTACCCGCACCTCAACGTCAAGATTGGTGCTACTCATGCCGGCATTTCGGTGGGCGAGGACGGCGCCACGCACCAGTGCTGCGAGGA
>CABTZM010000064.1 GCA_902489295.1 uncultured Collinsella sp. | reverse complement strand
GAACTGAGAAGGGGGAGGCCTCGCGGCCTCCCCCTTTTTTGCGTTTTATAGAGAGCTGTAATACAAGAACTCGCCTTCTTTTAGCTTGTCTTACTGTTTGGCTGTATTTTGAGTCCTTCTTTTGTATTTGCGCGATAATAACTCCCATTGGCGTTAGGGAGGACTTGATGTTTACCGTATTTGTCTTGGGCAATATTGCTTCGGGTAAGTCGACTGCCTGCCGCTATCTCGAATCTCATGGCGCCATGCTTATCGATCTGGACGAGCTTGCCAAATCGCTGTATGTGCCAGGCTCCGATATCGTCAATGCCCTCGCGGAAGAATTTGGCTGGGATATTTTGGACGAGGAGGGCGGCGTTCGCCGTAACATCCTCGCTTCTCGAGCTTTTGTTTCTCCTGATGCGGTCGCGAGGCTCAATAGCATTGTGCACCCCGTTCTCATTGAGCAGCTGTCACTGAGGATTCTTGATCCGGTTTGCTGCACGGTTTCGTCCCCCCGTTATCCCTTTGCGGTTGTCGAGGTTTCTGCCCCGACTGGTTTTGAGGATGCTTTTGGCCTGGCTGATGAAATTCTGGTCATCAGCGCCCCTTTGTCAGTTCGTCGCGAGCGCGCTATTCAACGTGGTATGGAGCCATCTGATTTCGATGCCCGTTCTGCTTGCCAGCCCGATGAGTCTGCGCTGTGCAATCTCGCTACAACGGTGATTGATAATGCCGCAGGCGATAATTCGCTCTTTGAGCAGCTTGACTCTTGGCTTGCGCGCCGTGGGTTCGGGGATGTAGTGGATAAGGAGGAGACCGATGTCTAAGACACGTTTCTTTTCGTGGTATCGCCTTATACCGCTGACTGCCGTTATTGTCTTCGGCCTTATTTCGCTCGTCTACTCGTATGCTCCTGCTGTTTTCTTTAAGCCGCTGTATCCGATTGACTACGAGGCATATGTAAAGCAATCCAGTATTTCGCATAATCTGGATCCGTATCTGGTGTGCGCTGTCATTAAGTCTGAATCGAATTGGGATCCCAAGGCCGAATCGAATCAGGGTGCACAGGGATTGATGCAGCTGATGCCCGTGACTGCTCAGGATATGATCGCCAAGGGCCTTGTCGACGGTGACGAGTATTCGGCCGACAACCTTAACGATCCGGCTACTAATATTGAGTTTGGCTGTGCGTATCTTTCGTATCTTCTAGCGTATTTTAACGGGTCGACTGACAGTGCCATTGCCGCCTATAACGCCGGTATGGGCAATGTCGACGGATGGGCGCAGCAGAACACGTCACTCCATAATGCGATTACCTTCCCTGAAACTCAGGCTTATCTGATTCGTGTCAATAATGCCTGGGTTCGCTATAAGACCCTCTATCCCGATCGGTTCGTATAGGACTATGCCTGCCGCCTGCGTATACTGCAGATATATGAGTTAGGAGTATCCATGGCGGAATTTGAAGTTGAGCGTGTTGGAGGAGAGCTCAAACGTTTTGGCGTTGAGGGCTCTGAGGTGCCATTTAAGGTTGTATCTCCTTATGAGCCTGCAGGTTCTCAGCCTAAGGCCATTGAGTCGCTTGTGCAGGGTGTGAGGGACGGAGATCGCTATCAGGTTTTGCTGGGCGTGACTGGTTCGGGCAAGACCTTCACGATGGCTAAGACTATTGAGGCCCTGGGGAAGCCGACGCTGGTCATGGCTCCCAATAAAACGCTCGCCGCTCAGCTTGCGAGCGAGCTCAAAGAGTTCTTTCCCAACAATGCTGTGGTCTACTTTGTCTCATACTACGACTACTATCAGCCCGAGGCGTATGTGCCGCAAAGCGATACATATATCGAGAAAGACTCCTCGATTAACGAAGAGGTCGAGATGCTGCGCCATCAGGCGACCGCGTC
Organism: uncultured Collinsella sp.; assembly: GCA_902489295.1. Taxonomy (GTDB): domain Bacteria; phylum Actinomycetota; class Coriobacteriia; order Coriobacteriales; family Coriobacteriaceae; genus Collinsella. The sequence continues at coordinate 7,762 of CABTZM010000064.1, read as the reverse complement.
ACTGCTCTCTCGACGCGATGTGATCGTTGTCGCATCGGTCTCGTGTATCTATGGCATTGGCTCTCCTGAGGACTATGCGGGTCTGGCTCCAAACGTCGACAAGAAGGTGCCGCTCGAGCGCGATGACTTTATCCATGCACTTATCGACATTCAATATGATCGCAATGACTATGATCTGGCACGCGGCACGTTCCGCGTGCGCGGCGATGTTGTCGACGTGTATCCGCCTTATGCCGAGCATCCGTTGCGGTTTGAGTTCTTTGGCGACGAGGTCGAGCTGATTGCCGAGATCGATGAGGTCACCGGAGAGATGCTTCGTGAGTACGAGGCCATCCCCGTATGGCCGGCATCGCACTACGTGACCGAGAAGCCGAAGGTCAAGGCGGCTCTGAAATCGATCAGCGAAGAGTGCGAGAAGCGCGTGGCGGAGCTCAAGGCGACCGACAAGTTGCTCGAGGCGCAGCGTCTGCGGCAGCGCACCGATTATGATCTTGAGATGCTCGAGACGATGGGCTTTTGCAACGGCATCGAGAACTACTCGCGTCATCTGGACGGTCGCAAGCCGGGTGAGCCGCCGTTTACCCTGATCGATTACTTTCCTAAGGACATGCTCTGTATCATCGATGAGAGCCATGTGACGGTGCCGCAGATTCGCGGCATGCACGAAGGTGACCGCTCGCGTAAGGTGACGCTGGTGGAACACGGTTTTCGCCTGCCCTCGGCGCTCGATAACCGCCCGCTTCGTTTCGATGAGTTTGAGGCAAGGATACCCCAGTTCATCTACGTTTCGGCAACACCGGGCGACTATGAGCTGCGGGTTAGCCAGAACGACGTTGAGCAGATTATTCGTCCGACCGGTCTGCTCGATCCCAAGATCGATGTGCGTCCGGTTCGCGGTCAGATTGACGATCTTGAGGACGAGATTCGCGAGCGCGTTGCCCGCAAGGAGCGCGTGCTGGTGACCACGTTGACCAAGCGCATGGCCGAGGACCTGACCGACCATCTGCTCGACGCGGGCATTAAGGTCAATTACATGCACTCTGATACGGCGACAATGGACCGTGTCGAGATCCTGCGAACGCTGCGCGAGGGCAAGATCGATGTTCTCGTTGGCATCAACCTGCTTCGCGAGGGCTTGGATCTTCCCGAGGTCTCACTGGTGGCAATTCTCGATGCCGATAAGGAAGGATTCTTGCGCAACCGCCGTTCGCTGATTCAGACGATTGGCCGCGCGGCCCGTAACGCCGATGGCGAAGTCATCATGTATGCGGACGTTGTGACCGATTCGATGAAAGAGGCCATCGAGGAGACGCAGCGCCGTCGCGAGATTCAGATGGCATATAACGAAGAGCATGGCATTGTGCCCAAGACAGTGCGCAAGGCCATCAACGACATCTCAAGTTTTATTGCCGAGGCCGAAAAAACTGTGGGTTCCAAGGGGCGCTCGAAGGGCGACTCTCTTGGCCATGGCGCATTCTATACGCCCGATGAGTCGGGCGAGGGCGGCGTGCCGGAAACGGTGGCGCCCGAGCAGACACTTGCGGAGCAGTTGGAAGAACTGCCGCATGACGAGCTTGTGCGGATCGTCGAAACCATGGAAGAGGATATGCGCAACGCTTCTGCCGCCATGGACTTTGAGGAGGCGGCGCGCCTGCGCGATGCCGTCGTTCAGATTCGGGCGATGCTCGAGGGCGCGTCTGAGGACGAGACGATCGAGCGCTTACGTTCGCAGGCCCGCAAGGGTTCCACGTTCGCATCGGGCAGAAAACGCCAGGGTACACGGTTTAAGAAATAGCGAACAGGCCCCGAGTTCCCTGTGGAGCTCGGGGCCTGTGTCTTTTGCGCGCAGAAATTCGTGCGTTAGAGGTCCGCGATCAGGGCTTCGGCACAACGGATGCCGTCGGTGGCCGCGCTCATGATGCCGCCGGCATATCCAGCTCCCTCGCCACAAGGGTAGAGGCCCGGGGTCGACACGGCATGGCACGTTCGGTCTCGGGTGACAGTGACAGGTGAGCTCGAACGAGTCTCCACGCCGGTAAGAACGGCATCGGGACGGTCGTAGCCTCGTAGCTTTTTTCCGAGTAGGGGAAGTCCCAGGCGGAGCGACTCGACGATATGCTGCGGTAGGGCTTCGTCAATTGCCGTCCAGGTCACACCGAGCGGATAGGTGGGCTTTACCTTTCCGGGCGCCTTGCTGGCGCGTCCTGTGAGGAAATCTCCGACGAGTTGTGCCGGTGCGTTCCAGTTGGAACCGCCCAGGCGATAGGCGGCCGCCTCGCAGGCACGCTGGAGCTCGATGCCGGCGAGCGGGTCATCGTTGGGAAGGTCCTCAGGCGTGACGTTAACGAGCAGGGCGGCATTTGCGTTGCGTCCGTCGCGGGCATTGAGACTGGCCCCGTTGACGCACAGATGGCACGGTTCTGAAGAGGCAGCAACAACCTGTCCGCCGGGGCACATGCAAAACGAGAACACGCTGCGGCCGTTGGGAAGATGGGCAACAAGTTTGTAGGGGGCCGCCCCGAGCGCTGGATGTCCCGCCGAGGCTCCATATTGGGCTCTGTCGATGTCGCGTTGCGGATGCTCGATGCGAACGCCCATGGCAAAGGTCTTTTGTGCGAGGGCCACGTTGTGGTCCTTAAGGAGCTCAAAAATATCGCGAGCAGAATGCCCGCAGGCGAGGATGAGGTGCTTTGTCTCGATTGGCTCGTAAGCGGCGTTTTGGGACGATTGGACATCAATACCGGTGATGGCGCCAGACGCGTCGATGCGAATGTCGACGAGCTTCGTTCGATAACGGACGACACCTCCGAGCTGCTCGATGCGCTGGGATATAGCGGTGACAACCTTGGGAAGGATGTCGGAGCCAATGTGCGGCTTGGCATCCCACAGAATATCGCGGGGCGCACCCGCCTCGACGAAGGTTTCGAGGATAAGGCGATGGGCGGGATTTTTTGTTCCCGTATTGAGCTTGCCGTCCGAGAAGGTCCCCGCGCCGCCCAGACCAAACTGAATATTGCTCTCGGGGTCGAGGATGCGCTCCTTTAGAAAGAGGTCGATCGTCTGCGAGCGGCGAAATGCCGGGTCGCCGCGCTCGATAAGCAAGGGCTTAAGACCTGCTTTGGCGAGCGTGAGCGCAGCGAAAAGGCCGGCGCATCCGGCGCCGACAACGACAGGGCGTTCTTGAGGTGCGTCGGAGACGGGGGAGGGGAATGAAGGCTCATCGTCTTCTATCGCGCGTACGCGCGAGCGGTCACGCTCGGCAACGCTGTCGACCGCTTCTCGCTCGAGGTGGGGACTAGTCAGCTCAACACGAAAGCTCAGGATAAAATGGACGTCTCGTTTTTTGCGAGCGTCGATTGACTTGCGGTGGAGTTCGATGGACTTGATCTCGGAGTCCTTACAACGTAGGATGCGCTTGGCGACTCGCTTGCCGACAACGAAGCAGGTATTTTCATCGCCGGCTTCATCGAGCGACGCGTTGACTTGGGTGATTTCGATCATCGAGGTCTCCTTAGAGGCAAGAAAGAGGCCGTCCGGTATCCCAGACGGCCCGAATGCGTTTTTGATTATAGACTGCGCGGCTACAGGCTGCTTGCAGCGCGAATGCCCGAGAGCCAGGCCCACGCAAGGTTAAAGCCTCCGCAATCGGCGTCGATGTCGAGCGCTTCGCCGCAGACGTAAAGCGGGGCGTCGACAACGCTGCGCGCGCGTAGACTGGGTGTTGAGATGCTCTCGACAGATACGCCACCACGCGTGACCTGCGCCGAGCGCTCCTCGGCTGTTCCCTCGACGAGCAACTTAAAGTGCTTGAGGATCGAGACCAGGTGGATGACATCGTTGGAGCCTGGATGGCACTGCTCGAACGCCGTGCAGACGACGCGGGAGAGTTGCGGGGCGAGCATGCCGTCGAGCCAACGGGGATCGCGGGGCGAAAAGCCGCCGAGCAGCTTAACGCGCCGGTTGAGCATATCGAGCAGCTCGTCTTTGGAGAGGTCGGGGAAAACGTCGAGCAGGATCGTATCGCCGCGCTGGATACGACGGGAGAGGTTGAAGACAGCGACGCCCGAGATGCCGAAGGTTCGAAACAGTACTTCACCGTCTTCGTGCCAGAGCTCACTATGGTTACGGGTGAGCGTCAAGCGGGCGCGGACGCGCAGACCATCCAACGTCTTGAGTGCCGCCCGATCGCCAACGACCGTTGCCGATACGGGGCAGAGGATGGGGCGCAGCGAGGTGAGGGGGAGGCCAAATGTATCGGCGATACCGGTGGGGTTGCCGCCCGTGGCGATAATTACGGCATGTGCCTGCAGGGCTTCGTTCTTGCGAGGGACATCGGCGAGTGCCTTCCGAAGCGAGCGGAGCTCCGATTTTCGGTCGTCGTGCTTTTTTGCCTTTAGCGCCCGCGCTGGACGGTTTATTTGGAGTGCCCAGCCTTCGGGATCTTTGCGCGCCGTGGCAATATTGGCTCCGCAGATTAAGGTGATACCTAGGCGGTCGCAAACGTTGAGAAGCGCGTCGCGCACCGATTCGGCGCGAAGGGAGCGCGGGTACAGCCGGCCTTCCTCAGAGGTTGTCATGATGCCCAGCGAGGAGAAGAAACCCATAAGCTCTTGTTCGGGCTGGGGGCCCATGACGGATTCGACGAATGCGGGGTGGTTATACCGCTGAGGATCAATCGATTCGTTGGAGAGGTTGCAGCGGCCGTTACCGGTCGCAAGGAGCTTAAGGCCGCAGGCGACATCGCGCTCAACGATGCAGACGCTTTTGCCAGCACGTGCGGCCGTAATGGCGGCGGCGAGGCCTGAAGCCCCGCCGCCGATTACCAGGACGTCATAGAAGGCGCTCGTGTTCACTTAGGCCTCGTCGGTCTCGTGCGGGGTAATGGCCTCGACGGCAGAGACTGCCTTGGGCAACATGCCATCGGGCAGCGCGGTCTCGACCTCGCCCTTATCGCAGGCCTCGGCGAGTGACGGATTGATGGGAAGCGTGCCCAAGATGTCGAGGTTATAGCGCTCTGCGACCTCGGGGAGCTTGCTCTTGCCAAAGACCTCGATCTTCTTGCCGCAGTCGGGGCACTCAATATAGCTCATGTTTTCGACGATGCCCAGAATGGGGACGTTCATCTTCTCGGCCATGTTGACCGCCTTGGCGACGATCATCGAGACCAGGTCCTGCGGGCTCGTGACGATGACGATGCCGTCGACGGGCAGCGACTGGAAGACGGTGAGCGCGACGTCGCCTGTTCCCGGGGGCATGTCGACCAGCAGGTAGTCGATGGGGCCCCACGAGGTCTCGCTCCAGAACTGCCTAATGGCGCCTGCGATGACCGGACCGCGCCAAAGGACGGGATCGGTCTCGTTTTGGAGCAGCAGGTTGGAGCTCATGACCTTGACGCCGTGCTCGGAGATTTCGGGCAGCATAAGGTTGCCAAGGGCATGGACGTGGCGTCCGCTCATACCGAACATCTTGGGGATAGAGGGACCGGTGATGTCGGCATCGAGGACGCCGACCTTGTGACCGTGGCGGGCAAGCTCGGTGGCGATGGCACCGGTGACAAACGACTTGCCGACACCGCCCTTGCCGGAAAGCACGGCGATGACGCGTTTGACCTCGGACAGCGTATTCTCCTCAAATTGCGACGGCGACGTTTGTCCGCCGGCGGCCTGTGCGTGCTCGCAACCCATGTATGACTCCTTTGTATATGTTGGGGCCGGGGCCCCGTGATGTGACACGAGCGTCATTGTACCCTCGTTTGCGAGCGGGAGTCATTTACGATGCATTTGGGCCGAGCGTGCTTGCAATACGATGGGTCCAAGCGAATGGGCGGGCTTACTGAACTTTGCTGGCGAACTCGAGGTATTGCATGCGCTGCAGCTTGTCGATCGTCGAGGCGTATGGGCTGTCTTCAGATTCCAAGTCGTAGCGCAGCCCGTCGGCACCAAGGTAGCCGGCGACATTGATGGTGGGCACATCTGACCTTGTTGCAAGCAGAGCCTTTTGATAGTCGGTGAGCGGGGCGCCGATCTTATTAAGGGTAATGGCTGCAACCTCGTTTGCCCCGACGGTGTCGTAGACGTTGAGCTCGGTATTGCCGGCGATTTCATAGTTAGCCCAGACAAAATATGTCGACTGATAGATACGGAAAGCGTGGCTTGCCGTATCTTCCTGCGGGTACAGCTCGTCGTTGAGAGCCGTTGCGGCGCTCGGCTGATGGTCGCCAAAAAAGACAAGGACAACCGGTCTGCCGATATTGCGGAGCTCGTTGATAAAGTACTCGAGGTCCCGGTCGGATGCGTTGATGCAAGTAAGATAGGTATTGAGCGCGCTATTGGCGCCCTCGCTGGCTCCCTCGACCCAATAGTTTGTCAACTCTTCGGCGGGAACGGTGCCATAGTCGTAGCCGCCGTGATTTTGCATCGTGACGTCAAAGATGAACTGCGGGGCTTCGTCGGTTCTAAGCAGGTCGAGTATCTTGTCGTAGGTGGCGTAGTCGCATACGCCGGCATGGTAACAGGGCGCACCTTCGAAATCACCGATTGAAAGAAAGTCTCCAAAGCCCAGCTGCTGATAGATTTTATCTCGATGGTAGTTGACGGGGTTTTGCGGGTGCATAGCGGTAGCGGTATACCCAAGCTCTTTAAGGTCCTTTGCCAGGCTGTTGACGCCATTCATCTGATACAGCTGATAGGGGATTTTGCCTAATCCGACAAAGGCCGTTGTCGCTCCGGTCAAAAATTCGAATTCGGAGTTCGCCGTTCCGCCACCGGCGACCGAAGCGAGCATGGTGCCGCGAACAAGTGTGTCGGGAAGCGAGTTGTAGAATGCGGGGCCGGTGTACCCGGCCGCCTGGAGCTGCTCAAAGCACGAAAGGTCGCTAAAACTCTCATTCATGACGGCAACAATCGTCGGCTTGATTTCATTGAACTGGGCAACAGCCGCCGCGCGCTGCTCGCTCGAGCCATACGTGCTGTCGTAGGTGGCGGCGAGCTCCTGCTCGATGCTCTGCGCCTCATCGGGCGTATAGTCTTCGGGCTTCTCAATGGGCAACTCGTTGACCATTTCGGTGAACGAAGTGATAAAACCCTGAGACGCATACGTGGTGATGGGCTGCCAACGGTCAAATCCAAAATTCAGCGCCTGCTCCAAGTCGATGCTGGAAAAGCCCGAGAGCCCCACAACGGTCACTAGCAGAAAAGCGCAGAGGTTAGCGGCGATTGCGGGGAAGACATGGGTGGGCGTACGGAGCTTTCTCGGTCGGATAAGCGAAAGAAGCCCCAGGGAAATCTCCAGCAGGGCTAGAGAGGTTACGATTCCGGCGGTAAAGGTAAACTCGTATCCCTCGCTCACTTCCATTGCGGTGCCAAGGGCCAAGATATCGCTTGGCAGGATGGCCTCGCCTTTAAACGTTATGACGAAGTGCTCGGCAATGCCAAGGATGCAACAGGCGACGGGCACGAGGGCCATGACGCCTCCATGACGCTGTCCCAGCAAATAAAGGGAGAGCAGAACCGTCGCGAGCAGCCCGACGGAAAACCCGAATGAGTTGGCGGGAATGCGATAGAACGTTTCGTTACAGGCAATTTCGAGTGAAACGAACGAGAGCGCTGAAACAGCGGCGATGACAAGGATGTCACGGCAAATACAGGCAACCGTTCCCGTCGCAAGATCGGTTTGGTCGATAAGTCCCGAAACCAAGGGCTCGACAAGAAGTATGACGGCGGTAGCACCGAGCGCCGAATAAGAAAGGACCCATAGGGAATTG
>CABTZM010000063.1 GCA_902489295.1 uncultured Collinsella sp. | reverse complement strand
CGGCAGCGCCATGAGCACGGCCAGGCGAACCGGTGCCGCGTGGCGCGACTTCAGGGCCTCGGCGCGCAGGCCCGCGAGCAGGCCGCCTTTCTCGCCCGTCATGCCGCCACCTCCCCGCGTGCTCGTCGCCCTTCCCGGCAGAAGCTCATGAAGAGTTCCTCGAGGTCCTGCCCGGGCCGAAGCGCATCCTCGTAGGCGAGGCGCCCCCCGCAGATGATGCCGATGGTGTCCGCCATCTGCTGCACCTCGGAGAGGATGTGGCTCGAGACGATCACCGTCGTGCCCGCCGCCGCGAAGCCGCGGATCTGGTCGCGCAGCTCCTCGATGCCGATGGGGTCGAGGCCGTTGGTGGGCTCGTCGAGCACGAGCAGGCGTGGCCGGGCGATCAGCGCCAGCGCGAGCCCCAGGCGCTGCCGCATGCCCATCGAGAAGCGCCCGGCGCGCTTCTTCCCGGTGTCCGCGAGGTCCACGGCGGCGAGCACCTCATCTATGCGGCTCTCGGGAAGGCCCAGCAGCGTGGTGCGCACGCGCAGGTTCTCGCGCGCGGTGAGGTTGGGGTAGAGCGGCGCCTCCTCGATGAGGCTGCCGATTGCGTAGAGGTCCTCGCGGCGCCAGGCGTGCCCGGCAAAGAGGATCTCCCCGGCCGTCGGCCGCAGCATCCCGCAGATCATCTTGAGCGTTGTCGACTTGCCGGCGCCGTTGGGACCGAGCAGCCCGTACACCTCGCCCTCGCGGATATGAAGGCTCACATCGGCCACGGCGTCCTGCGCCTGGTCGCCGCGGTCGAAGCGCTTGGTGAGCCCACGCGTCTCGAGCATGTAACCCATGGGTTTATCCTTTCTCTTCCGGGAGCGCGGGCCGAGTCACCGTGCCCGTGCGCCTTACCTTTCGGGTTCACCATCCATGGTGGGGCGCGTTTCTAACGAAGCCATAACGGCCGTTGGGTTCTTTTGGCGCCAACCCTTCTCGACCCGCACATCATGATTAATTTGCTTAAGGCAACAACTTTCCCGATCGATGTAATCACCGAATCAAAACGTGTACATCACCCTCCAAAACCGACTTTTATCGGCATGTTTGGAGGCTGATGTACACGAATGTGAAATCCACCGCCGCCCAAAAGCGCCTTCCTCATGTCTGGACTCTCTATGCTTACGCTGGATAGACATCGCCGGAACGGGTATAGTATCGAAAGTTTTGTCGTTAACCAGCGGGGGAGTCCTGTGGGCATCAAAAAGAAGATCAAAAAGGAGCTTATCGGCACTTCCGATTACCCGTCGAATAAGATCTTTACGATCTCCAATTTCATCACCTTTACGCGCCTGATCCTCACCCTGGTATTTCTGTACCTGTTTGTGACGGATAACAACCGCGTCATCGCCATCGTTATCTACGCCGTTGCCGCCTCTACCGACTGGATGGACGGTCAGATCGCCCGCATGACCAAGACGGTCTCGTGGCTCGGCAAGGTCATGGATCCCATCTGCGACCGTGCGCTGCTGTTCACCGGCGTACTTGGGCTGGTGGTCCGCGGAGAGCTGCCCATCTGGGTCTGCGTGCTCATTATTGGCCGCGACATCTATCTGGGCATCGGCACGCTTATCGTTCGTCATTATCACCGTCGCCCCATCGATGTCGTCTTTCCCGGAAAGATTGCCACTGCACTGCTCATGACCGGCTTCTCGCTCATGCTGCTCGGGTTCCCCGTTATTGACGGCCTGCATCTTTTACCTTCAACCCTTACGGCCTTCCCGGGCCTCAACGGAAGCTCGGTGCCCCTCGGCATCTTCTTTGTGTACGGCGGCGTGATCTTCTCCATGCTCACGGCTGTCATCTATTCCATTAAGGGCGGAGTGGCCATTAAACAGGCTCTCGCGCATCCCGAAGACGAGGACATCGACTTTCTGAACCCTGAAATCGAAGACTGATTCGTTGGGGTATGATTACGTACGGTTCATTATTTGCGGCACGTCCGCGATAAGTTAGGGGTTGTCATGGACAACATGGTTAACAATATGCCTCAGAATGATAAGACTGCTGACGCTACCTGCGTATTCCGCGTGCCTTCAAGCGACGTCACTGTTCCCGACCTCATGGCCAACGTGCGCATCACCGCCCCCGTTCTGTCCATCGTCAAGGGTCCGCAGACTGGTGCCGCCTTTGAGCTCGAGGACGACGTGACCACCATCGGCCGCGATCCTGCGAACGGCATCTTCCTCAATGACATGACCGTTTCGCGCAGCCACGCGCGCATTATTCGCGAGGGCCTCGTCGCTCGCATCGAGGATCTGGGTTCGCTCAATGGCACCTGGGTCGACGGTGCCATCGTCAACGCGGCCCCGCTGCACGACGGTTCTTCCGTCCAGATCGGTACGTTTACGCTCATCTACCACGAGAGCACGCCGGAGCGCATCGAAACCGGTGAGTAGGGCATGGCCGAACGCAACTATCTGAGTATCGGCCAAGTCGTCAACCTACTTCGAGGCGCATACCCCGATCTTTCGAACTCAAAAATTAGATTTCTAGAGGATGAGGGGCTCATTACCCCTCATCGTACGCCTAAGGGATACCGTCAGTACTCTAAGGAGGACGTTGATCGCCTGGAGGTCATTCTGCACTTGCAGAAGACCCGCTACATGCCGCTCAACGTGATTAAGCAGCGCTTGGAAAACGCCACGGACCTGTCAACGCTCGCCTACGAGGTGGGCTTGCTGTCCGATGTTCCGCTCAAGACGGAGCCCAAGGAGACTAAGCAAAAGCTGCATCCCATCGAGACCATTCCCGATATGCTGGGCGTCGAGATTTCGTTTATCCGCTCGCTCGCCGAGAACGACCTCATTCGCATCATCAAGAGTCCGCAGAATCGTGAGCTCGTCGATGTTCGCGATTTTCCAATCATCCGCTACTGCTCCGAGCTGTCACGCTTCCATATCGAGCCCCGCAACCTGCGTCAGTACGTGTCTTCCGCCAACCGCGAGTCCTCGATGTTTGAGCAGGTGCTCGTGAGCATGCTCGGCATGGATACCTCCGATGACGAGCGCGACGCCAAGCTCGAGCGTGCGTTTAAGAAGCTTCACGACCTGACCGAGGGTGTGCACACTGCGCTGCTCAAGAACCGCGTTTTTGAGTCGCTCAATGCCGTGGTCGAGGACGCCGACATCGATGCACTCGATGAGGAGATCACTCGCTCCGAGTCCACCAAAGCCAAAAACGAAGAGATAGCCACGCCGGCTTCGCACGAGGATTCTCTCGTAAAGCCGCTCAAGGTCGTCGCCCCTTCGCACTCCGGCACCGCCACGGCGGGCAAATAACCGCTGCCGCTTATCCGGCAACCCATTGAAAGGTCATGCAATGTACGACTTCGAATCTCAAATCGTCGACATCCCCGACTATCCCGAGCCCGGAGTCATCTTTAAAGACATCACGCCGCTCTTTGGCAATCCCGAGGCGCTCAAAGCCATGACCGATACCCTCGCCGAGCACTTTGCCGGCATGGGAATCACCAAGGTCGTGGGTCCCGAGGCTCGCGGCTTTATGGTTGGCGTACCGGTGGCTGTAGCCCTTGGCGCCGGCTTTGTTCCCGCACGTAAACCGGGCAAGCTGCCGCGCGAGACCGTAAGCCAGAGCTACGAGCTCGAGTACGGCACCGATTCAATTGAGATCCATGCCGACGCTATCAGCTCTAAAGATACCGTGTTGATTCTGGACGACTTGGTCGCGACGGGCGGAACCGTCGAGGCAACAGGTAAACTGGTGCGAGATATGGGCGCAAAGCTTATCGGTTACGGTTGTATACTTGAGCTTGCGTTTCTCAACCCGCGCGAGAAGCTCACGCCGTCTGATGACGATGTGGAGCTCTTTAGCCTGGTGACGGTAGACTAGCCGTTACCCTTAGTTACTGGAAAGGAAGCTACATGCGCACAGCAAACACGCACAAAAACATGGCACGCTGCGCTGCTACGGCAACCCTCGCTTGTGTTTTGGGCTTGGGCCTCGCGGCTCCTGCCTACGCCGATACCGCATCCGACCTTGCCGCTGCTCGTACGAAACTCGAGCAGATCGGCACCCAAACCCAGCAGATTTACGATGAGCTTGCCACGCAGACGCAGGCGCTCGATCAGACTGCCGGCGAGATCACGCAAAAGCAGCAGGAGATCGCCGATGGTCAGGCCAAGCTCTCGACCTATGTCGCCGGCGAGTACAAAACCGGCGGTCTGAGCCTGCTTCAGGTTTTGACGGGTGTCGATGATCTGAGCGATATGCTCAACCGCCTGTTCTACTACGGCAAAGTTTCCGACAAGCAAGCTCAGACCATTCAAGAGGTCAAAGAGCTTAAGCAGCAGCTCACCGATAAGCAGGCCGAGCAGGAGAAGAACGTCGCCACCACGCAAAAGAAGGTCGACGAGCTTAACGCCCAGCAGGCTGAAGCCCAGAACGTCGTAAACTCCCTGGATTCGCAGCTGCAGGCCGAGCTTGCCGCAGAGGCCGAGGCCAACGCCGCGCTGCAGGCCGGCATCAACGCCAGTACTGCCGAGAAGGCCACGGTGAGCAACGAGACTGCCGGTACGACCGAGAACACCAACAACGGTGGTCAGACCAGCAATAACAACCAGGGCGGCAACACTCCGGCTCCTACGCCGACACCCGCTCCGACGCCGCAGCCCTCCACGCCTGCTCCGGCTCCGACGCCTTCTGCTCCGAGCCAGTCCGTCGATGGCGGTTCCGTTGTTTCGCGCGCCTACAGCAAGCTTGGTTGCGCTTATTCCTGGGGCGGAATTGGCCCGAACAGCTTCGACTGCTCTGGTTTTGTTAGCTATTGCCTCACTGGTCGCTATTGCCGCCTCGGCACCACGGGTACCTTTATGGGCTGGACGCGTGTGTCCGATCCGCAGCCCGGTGACGTTGTGGTCAACTCGTACCACACCGGCATTTACATCGGTGGTGGTCAGATGATTCATGCTTCCGACTACAATACGGGTGTTATCATCAGCTCCGTTGCCGCCGGCATGAACAACAACTATATCTTCGTGCGTTACTAAGTCATCTTACACAGCGTGTGAATGTGGACCTCGTGGCTTTAAGTCGCGAGGTCCATTCTTTTTTTTCTAATCTTGTACGGCTATCTAGTATTCAAAACTAGATAGCCGTACATTCAGTTTGCAAGATGGCTATAATTGTTGAGGAACAATTAGAAAGGACCCTCTATGAGCTGGGCACTTATCTCCGATTCAAGCTGCAACCTCCGCGATTGGCAACCGACCGCGCCCCATACCACCTTTGCATTTGCGCCCCTCAAAATTCGAGTGGGGGAGCGTGAATTCATCGATGACCTTTCGATCGATGTTCATGAGCTCAACTGCGCTGTTCAGGCGGAGACGAACGCTTCTTCGAGCGCTTGTCCCAGCGTAGGGGAGTGGGCCGAGCTCTTCAAATTGGCAGACAAGACCATCTGCATGCCAATCTCTGAGGGCGTGTCGGGCAGCTACAACGCAGCAGCCACGGCTCGCGATATGGTTCTTGCCGAGGAGCCCGACCGGCAGATTCATCTAGTCAATTCGCGCGCAGCTGGCGGCAAAATGGACCTCATTTTCTTGCTGTTCGACCGCTATCTTGCAAGCAATCCGGATGTCTCATTCGAGGACGCTTGCGCATACTTCGATAGCCTTGAGCAGAACAGCAAAATCCTCTTCAGCTTGTGCAATTACGAAAACCTGGCCAAAGCCGGACGTATCCCTAAGGCAGCCGGCGTCATTGCCAACAAGCTCAATATTCGCATTTTGGGCACGGCGAGTGAAGCCGGTAAAATCGAACTCGTCGGACACACGCGTGGCGAAAAGAAGATGCTCAACAAGATCATCGACACCATGGAAGCCGAAGGTTTTACGGGCGGCGAGGTCGTTATCGACCATGTCGAGAATGAGGCAGGCGCCCAAGCACTTGCCAGCCGAATTGTGGAGCGCTGGCCAGGCTCCAAGACTATCATCATGCCCTGTAACGGGCTAGATTCATACTATGCCGAAATGCATGGGCTCATTATCGGCTACGGCATGGGCGTGGCTTCGGGCCAATAACGTCCAACCAAGCAAAAATACGGGCGGGACAAAGTGGCAGATAGCCCTTTGTTCCGCCCGTTTTATACGTCGGCTAGCTATTAAACCCATTAAACTTTAGATAGCTCATCAGGTACGCTTTCGAAACGAAGGATGAAACCGCACTGCGCACAAGCAGCGACTCACGCGTTACCTGATGCGCCGTATCGGGAACCGGCGTCTGCTCGACGGAAAACGCCGAACGAATCGATGCCTCGAGCTGATCGACCACATAATCGAAGGCCGTCGGGGCATCGTAGCTCAAACGCTGAATGTTAAAGAGTGCCTGCACCGCAGCAATAGGTAAGACCTGCTTAAAGAGGCAGATAGCGATCAGGCGGGCAATCTGCTCGCGGCCATATTGCTTTTTGACCGGAGCAGGCACCAGGCCGACCTTCACGTAGTTATTGATCATCGATGGCGTAATGACAGGGTGCTCAACGCAAATGGACAGCGGCTCCATCCACAGCGCAACATACTCAATAACCTGGTCGCGGTAGAGCGTCACATTGGGCAACTGGTCATAGCGCGGCAGACTCAACGTATTGAGTTTGCGCACGATTTCGGACTGAATAAATGCATCGGGCAGCACAGTGGGCTGAATATCCTCAGGCTTAATGCTGACCGACGAATCGGACATCGGAATAACGTGTTTAACGTGGTTCATAAAGGTCCTCCGTTCATTTTCTATATTGTATTCTAGGTCATCTAGTTTTACATACCACATAGCCGGCAAGTAAAAGTGGTTGGACAACACATTGATGCATCGTCCAACCACTTTGTTTAAAGATAGCAACCTTACATAAGATATATTATCGTACTTATGCACGGAGAAAGGCGTATGCGCTCGTTGCCGCTATGGCTCCGTCCGAAACAGCGGTCACAACCTGGCGTAAACGTTTGGAACGGATATCGCCAGCGGCAAATAGACCTGGCGTGCGGGTCGCCATGGATTCATCAGTCAGAATGCCGCCATCAGGCGCCCGATCGACTAGATGCTCAACAAGCTCGGTATGTGGCTGCGTCCCCGTAAAGACAAAGATGCCAAACGAGCCGGGCTCAAATGACTCGGCATGAGTTTCCCCAGATGCATTGTCCTTAAAGGTAATCGTCGTTGGCATGGCTTCGCCCGAGAGCTCCACAATACTAGTTTGGTACCTAACTGTAATATTATCCTTTTCGAGTACTTTCTGAACAACACCACCAGGCGCACGGAACTGATCGCGACGCAGCACGATGGTCACGCTGCTGGCAATGTCGGACAGGAACAGCGCCTCTTCGCATGCCGAATTGCCACCACCGATTACAAAAACCTGCTTGCCGCGGAAAAACATGCCGTCACATGTTGCGCAATATGAAACGCCACGACCGCGATACGTATCCTCGCCTGCGAAACCTGCCGGACGCGGCTTGGCACCCATGCAAGCGATAACGCTCGAGGCCAGCGTATCGCCCATATCGTGATGCACCGTAAACAACGCTGCATCGGCATCGTAATCGATACCCGTAACCATGCTCCATGTAACCTGTGCTCCCAGGCCCTCTGCATGCTGCTGAAAACGCTCGCCGAGTTCGGCGCCACTCAGGAGCGGGAAACCCGGATAGTTCTCGACCTCATTGGTTGTGGCGATCTGCCCTCCCGACATGCCCTGCTCAATCACGGTCGTCGTCAGGTTGGCACGCGCAGCATAAATGGCGGCAGCATAGCCCGCGGGGCCGCCACCGATAATCGCAACATCGATCGGCTTATCGATAGTCATGAAGCGTCCTTTCGTCGAAACGTTGTCGTTCTTTGCGCTCGTACCCAAATTTACGTGAACGTGACACTCATGCACTACAATGATAAATCCGTATTACAAAGCTGAAGGGGAGTTATCGATGGACCAGGCGCAGACGAGTGACGACGCTCCCCTGCTCACGCACAGCACTCCCCAATCGGAGCAAACCACGCTCCTGGCTCAGCAAAAACCTCTCGTGACCATCGTGCACGCCTCCGTTGGCTCGGGCCACAAGGCCGCCGCAAATGCGATAGCGCAGGCATTCGACCTCATCCGCGACACCAATGGCATCCCCGAGGATATTGAGATTGAAGTGCTCGATATCCTTGATTTTGGACGTATTAAATTCGACGGCAATAAGACCGCGGCTTCTTTTACGGGAGCCACGCGCCCCATTTACGACCTGACCTGGCGATATACGCTTACGGGACATCTTCTCTGGGGTGGCGGAACGGCATGGTCGCGAATTATGTTCCCCGCCTTCAACGAATATATTCGTAGCCGCAGGCCCATAGCCGTGGTTGCAACGCACATCACAGCAGCCAATGTTGCCGTGGGCGCCCGCGTAATTACGGGTATCGATTATCCGGTCATCTGCGTACCGACCGACTACGAAGTCGAGGGATGGTGGCCCCACAAGGACACCGATTTATTCTGTGTTGCCAACGAATTTATGGCCGAAACGCTGCGTCCGCGCGAGGTGCTCGAGACAAAGATTCGCATTACCGGCATTCCTATTCGTGCCGGATTCGACACGGATTACAATCGCGAGGAAGAGCTAGCTAAGTTCAACCTCCCCACCGACAAGACCGTCGTGCTGGTAATGGCCGGTGCCAGCTTGCCTCAACCGTACGTTCGCTTTCGCGCGGAGATGGACCGCACCCTCCCCTTCCTACGCAGCTTCGAAGACATGCACTTTGTCTTTTTGCCGGGCAAGGAGAAGGAATACGCCGCCCGCCTCAAGACACTCTTCGATGCCATGAAGCTCGAAAATGTCACGGTGTTGGACTATGTCGACGACATGGCGGCCCTCATGCACGGGTGCGACCTGGCAATCCTCAAATCGGGCGGACTCACGGTCACCGAGTGCCTGTGCGCACATCTGCCGATGATTCTGCTGGGCAAGTCCTATGGCCAGGAAAAGGCCAACACCACCATGCTCACCGGCATGGGCGCCAGCATGCATGTCACCACCGCACGAGAGCTCATCGTTACCCTACGTCACTTGCACGATCATCCCGAATCACTCAAAGCCCTACTCATCAACGGCGAAGTACTACGCCGCCCCCACGCAGCCGAAGACATAGCCATCGCAACCATGGAGCTCGTAGGCAAACCCCAAAAGCGCAAACGAGCCTTCTGCCGCTTCTACTGGGGCGGAAAACCCGCGCACATCCGCTAGCTTCGGACTGTCCGCTTGCCTGTGGGCCCCTATATATCATCCCGTGCTCAAACATTCTCGCTTCGCTGCGAAACTGCGCGCGGGACGATATATAGGGGCCTCCCACAGGTAAGCTGCGTTAACGTACCAGCGGCTATACCAGATTCCCCACCAGTAGAATCTGCAAAGGGGAACCAGAAAATATAAATACAGTAAGTCGATGCGACAAAGGAGGCGTCCCTTTATCGCATCGACTTACTAGAAAAGTAAATATTGTTTCAAGCGAGTAGCCGCCCGCCCCGGGGGGTTCCATATTTCTTCCCCCCCCCGGTTTGCCGGGGGGCGAGGGAGCGCGAAAAGTTTTGGGGAGGAAAGGAAATGGGAAAGCCCGGGGGGGGGGGGGGG
>CABTZM010000062.1 GCA_902489295.1 uncultured Collinsella sp. | reverse complement strand
CGGCGGCCCGCCGGATGCCTTCCGGGAGGGTCGCGCGGTGAATGGGGAGCGGCGGCGGCCTTTTTGGCCCCGCCCCCCCCCCGCCGGCGCCGAGACTGCAACCAAGCGCCGCGAGGCCGACGCCGTGCACATCATCGCCGGCGCTGTCGATGGACACACCACCGGCGCGCCCATTGCAGCGATCATCGAGAACACCAACACGCGCTCCAAGGACTACTCCGAGCTGCGCCGCAAGCCCCGTCCGGGCCATGCGGATTTCCCTGCGCGCGTGAAGTATCACAACATGCACGACGTCGCCGGCGGTGGGCATTTCTCCGGTCGCCTGACGGCGCCCCTGTGTATCGCCGGCGGCATCGCGCTGCAGGCACTCGAGGCCCGCGGCATCAAGGTGATGGCACACGTGGCGCAGATCGGCGGCATTTCCGACCTACCTATGGACGACATGGTCTATCGCGAGGCCGATCGCACGGCAATTCTTTCGAACGACCTGCCGTGCATCGACGCGGCGGCCGCCGGCCGCATGCGCGAGGAGATTCTGGCCGCGCGCGATGAGCTCGACAGCATCGGCGGCATCGTGGAATGCGGCATCTACGGCCTGCCCGCAGGCATCGGCGACCCGATGTTCGACGGCATCGAGAACCGCATCGCGCAGATCGCCTTTGGGATTCCCGCCGTAAAGGGCGTGGAGTTTGGCATGGGCTTTGCCGTGGCCGCCATGCGTGGCAGCGAGAACAACGACCCGTATCGCATCGACGCCGAGACCGGCGAGATCGAGGTCGAGTCCAACAACGCCGGCGGTATCCTGGGCGGCATTTCGACCGGCGCGCCCGTCATGTGGCGCATGGCCGTAAAGCCGACGCCCTCCATTGGCCGCGAGCAACAGACCGTGGACATGGATGCCATGGAAAATGCTGAGCTCTCGGTCCACGGCCGCCACGATCCCTGCATCGTCCCCCGCGCCGTCCCCGTAGCCGAAGCAGCCGCCGCGCTGGCTATCTGGGATGCTCTCCTCGAGGACGCCGCCCAGCGCTAACCCGCCCGCCCCGGACAACGACTCACGAAAGGGGTCCCCATGGACCTTGCCGATATTCGCCAGACCATCGATGGCATCGACACCACGCTTCTCGACAGCTTTGTCGAGCGCATGGACATTGCCACCGAAGTCGCCAAATCAAAGATCGAGATGGGCAAGGCCGTCTTCGACCCCGCCCGCGAGCGCTCCAAGCTCAACAACCTTGCCAGCCGCGCACCCGAGCGCTACGAAGCGCAGACCATTACCCTTTTCCGCCTCCTCATGAGCATGAGCAAGGCCGAGCAGCAGCGCTACATCAACGAGCTCAAGGGCATCACGGTGTCGCAAAAGGCCCACGCCACGGCAGCGCCCCTCGACACGCCCTTCCCCCAGACGGCCAGCGTCGCCTGCCAGGGCGTCGAAGGCGCCTACAGCCAAATCGCCGCGTGCAAGCTCTTCGACGTGCCCGATATCGCGTTCTTCGAGACCTTCGAGGGCGTCATGCGCGCCGTCCGCGACGGCTTCTGCGAGTTTGGCGTGCTGCCCATCGAAAACTCCACCGCCGGCTCGGTCAACGCCGTCTACGACCTGCTCGCGCAGTTCGAATTTCACATTGTGCGCTCGCTTCGCCTCAAGATCGACCATAACTTGCTCGTCAAGCCCGGCACCAAGCTGCAGGACGTTCGCGAGGTTTACAGCCACGGTCAGGCCATCGCCCAGTGTGCCGGCTTTATCGAGGCCCACGACCTGAATGCCACCAAGTACCCCAACACGGCCATGTCGGCAGAGATGGTCGCCAACTCCGACCGCACCGACGTCGCCGCCATCGCCTCGCGCAGCTGTGCAGCGCTCTACGGCTTGGAGGTGCTGGAGCCCAACATCCAGGACTCGGACAATAACTACACGCGCTTCGTCGTCATCAGCCGCGAGCCGCGCGTCTACCCGGGCGCCAACCGTACCTCGCTCATGATCACCACGACCAACGAGCCGGGCGCCCTCTACCGCGTGCTCGAGCGCTTCTACGCGCTCAACATCAACCTCATCAAGCTCGAGAGCCGCCCCATCCCCGGCCACGACTTTGAGTTTATGTTCTACTTTGACCTGGACTGTCCCTTTGGCAGCAAGGCCCTCGACGACCTGCTCGATTCCATCGACGACGTGTGCGAGAGCTTCACCTACTTTGGCAGCTACACGGAGGTGCTCTAGATGACCGATACCGCCGCAACCCGCCCCTACGGCGTGCTGGGCCGCGTGCTGGGCCACAGCTACACCCCGACCATCTACAAGGAGCTCGCCAGCCTGGAGTACGTGCGTTTTGAGCGCGAGCCCGAGGACCTCGAGGCATTTATGACGGGCGACGAGTGGGAAGGCACCAACGTGACCATCCCCTACAAGCGCGCCGTCATGGAGTACCTAGACGAGCTGAGCCCATTGGCCGAGCGCATGGGTAACGTCAACACGATCACGCGCCTGCCCGGAGGCCGTCTACGCGGCGACAATACCGACTACTTCGGTTTTCAGTGCCTGGTCGAGGAGCTGGGCGTGGAGGTCGCTGGCAAGAAGGCCCTCGTGCTGGGCGCGACCGGCGGGGCTGGCACCACGGCAAGCATGGTTCTCGGCGACCTAGGCGCTATCGTCGTGCCCGTGGGCCGCACGAGCGAGGTCAACTACGACAACATCGCGCAGCAGTCCGACGCGGCGCTGCTCGTCAACTGCACGCCCGCCGGCATGTTCCCCCACTGCCCCGACGCACCCTGCACGCTCGAGGGCCTCGACGCGCTCGAGGGAGTCATTGACATCGTCTATAACCCCGCCCGCACGGGCCTCATGCTCGAGGCCGAGCGCCGCGGTATCCCCTGCATCGGCGGTCTGCTGATGCTCGTGGCCCAGGCAGCACAAGCCGTCGAGCGCTATACCGGCCAGGTCACCCCGCGCGAGCGCATCCTGGATGTGACGGAGCGCCTGTCCCGCCATGAGCAGAACATCGCCCTGATTGGCATGCCCGGCTCGGGCAAGACCCGCGTGGGTGAGCAGATTGCCCTGCTTACGGGGCGTGAGCATATCGATCTGGATCTCGCCCTCGAAGAACGTCTCGGCATGCCCTGCGCCGACTTTATCGTCGAGCACGGCGAGCCGGCCTTCCGCGAGCAGGAGACGGCGGCCCTGGCCGATATCTCCAAGCGCAGCGGCCTGGTACTCTCCACGGGAGGTGGCGTCGTCACGCGCGACGAGAATTATCCGCTGCTGCACCAGAACAGCCAAATCGTGATGCTCAACCGCAAGCTCGACGAGCTTGCCCACAAGGGTCGCCCCATCACCGCCCGCGACGGCATCGATAAACTGGCCGAACAGCGCATGCCACGCTACCGAGCTTGGGCCGATTACATCATCGACTCGCGCGACTGCGCCGCCAACACCGCCCGCGCCCTCCTCGACACCCTCTAACCAAAACCACCACAAAGGGGACAGGCACCTTTGTGGTGGTTTTCATTCCGCCTCGCGAAATCAACCAACCCAAAGGAAGCAACCATGAAAGCACTCGTCATCAACGGCCCCAACCTCAACATGCTCGGCATTCGCGAGCCGGGCATCTACGGCAGCGATAACTACGACCGCCTGGTCCAGATTTGCCAGGAGGCAGGTGCCACACAGAGCTTTGACGAGGTCGAGGTCTTCCAGTCCAACCACGAGGGCAGCATCGTCGACAAGATCCAGGAAGCCTACGGTAAGGTCGACGGCATCGTCATCAACCCTGCGGCCTACACGCACACCAGCGTGGCGATCCTGGACGCCCTCAAAGCCGTCGCCATCCCCACCGTCGAGGTCCACATCAGCGCCGTCGAGACCCGCGAGGACTTCCGCCAGGTGAGCTACGCACGCCTGGCCTGCTTCGCCACCATCACCGGCGAAGGTCTACAGGGCTACGCTCACGCGTTGGAGCTGCTGAAAGAGCACCTCGACAGCTAAGATACAGCACTGCGATTAAGACGAGCGGGGACGGTCAACTTGGTCGTTCCCGCTGTTTTGTTACGCCTTTTTGATCACGTATGCTAGGCCGATATCGCAGGCGCAGCGTACGATTGATGCGAAGAGCCACGATGCTGGCAGTGTCATCAACAGGGGCATCGTCTGCCAGGGGATAAACCAATCGACTGCGTGGATTGCAAAGATGGCAAGACTGGCCTGTCCGCAAAACACGAGCCCTCGCTCAAGAGCACCCAAGCCCGGAGCTTCCTTCAGCTTCTCCACGGCCATGGAAACCCAACATACGCAGTAACTGCCAGCAAGAGCGGCAATCGTGGCGACAACAAAACCGTCCACGCGGCGGCTCGAAAGCTCAAGCCCGCTAAGAGCCGCCAAAACAAGCCAAATAATTCCAGCTCCAACAAACAGGAGCGGCTTGCTCACGCTCGGCTCTAGCCCCCTTTGGCGCACCGTATAGCCAATCCACATCAGCAAAACGATATAGCAGCTCAGATCCAGATCGAGCGGCAGGTAAATACCCATAAATCGAGACACGCTCAAACCGCAGAAGGCAATCGCGGCACAGACACGCCCTGCCAAACAACCCCAACTTCGCGCCCGTCAAACAGCCGCACCAGCGCATTAAACAGCAGGCGCGACGTAAACAGTGCCGCCAAAAACCACGCCATGCCAACGGCGGCAACGCCAAGCCCAGGCACATCAACGCCCGAGGCAAACACGAGCATCTCAAGTCCGCCCGTAAGCGCACTACCCGTCAAAGGAGCCCCGCTCATCAAGAACGTCGGCACCTGCCACGCCAGCGCAAGCACCACATACGGCACCTGCAGGCGCGACACCGAACCACTCACCAGCTCGCGCCACGGCTTAGGCCTAAACGTATATCCAGCAAGAATAAAGAACACCGGCATGTGAAACGAGAAGATGGCATGCCGCAAAGGAGAAGGATTTGGAACGGTGTGCCCCACAATGACCAGAATAATTGCAATCCCCTTTGCAATATCTATCCAGTCGAGCCTTTTGCTCCCCATAGCACACCCTTCAAAACAGCAGCAATAAGACGTAAAAAGCCCGGACCACTAAGCGGTCCGGGCTTAATAAACGATGGTGCTCCATGGCGGATTCGAACCGTCGACCTTGGGATTAGAAGTCCCCTGCTCTATCCAACTGAGCTAATGGAGCAAATAACCGCACGCCCGAGCACGCGTACGCGTGCCAGGCGCAAATAATTATAACCTAGTTGAACTGCTCGCGGTACGCCTTGCAGACCTCATCAACCGGGCCGTCCATGCGAAGGTCGCCCTTCTCAATCCAAACGGCGCGCTGGCAAATGCGCTCAACCTGCTCCATAGAGTGCGAAACGAATAGAACCGTCACGTCGCCGCTCTGGATAAAGTGCTGAATACGCGCCTCGCACTTCTGCTGGAAGAACACGTCACCGACGGAGAGCGTCTCATCAACGATCAGAATATCGGGCTCGGTAATCGTGGCGATTGCAAAGGCGATACGCGCGACCATGCCCGAGGAAAAGTTCTTGAGCGGCATGTCGACAAAGTTCTGCAGCTCGGCGAACTCGATAATACCGTCAAAGTTAGCGTCGATGAACTCCTTGGTATAGCCGAGCAGCGCGCCGTTTAGATAAATGTTCTCGCGCGCCGTCAGCTCGGGGTCAAAGCCAGCGCCAAGCTCAATCAACGGTGCGATGTTGCCATGTACCTTAACGCTGCCCTCGCTGGGCTCGAGCACGCCGGCGATAATCTTGAGCATCGTAGACTTGCCGGAACCATTGGTGCCCACCAGGCCCACGACCTCGCCGCGATGAATATCAAACGAGATATGCTTGAGCGCCCTAAACTCCTCAAAGAACAGCTCATGCTTGGCAAGCTTAATGAAATACTCCTTGAGGTTGGTCAGCGACTCGGACGCCATGTTAAAGATCATGGTGACGTCGTCGACCTCGACAGCCAGAGGCTGCTCGCTGTAATCAACAACAGATTCAGTCATCACAGCACTCCTTAGATGTAGAGGATGAACTTACGCTCGGACTTATGGAACACGGTGTAGCCAATAACAAGCGCAAGAACCGCCCAAGCGACGCACATACCAAGCGTCAAGAACGAAGGCGTGGTCTGGAACAGGAAGATGTCACGCATAAACTGCAGGTAGTTGTACATGGGGTTCGCATAGACCAGGATGCGCACGATATGGGGCATTTGCGCAACGAAGTCGGTCGTCCAGAAGATGGGCGTGATATAGGTCCACGCCGTGATAACGACGCTCCACAGATGCATAACGTCGCGGAAGAAGACGGTGAGCGCCGAGAGCATCATACCCAGACCCATGCAGAAGCACATAAGCAAAAGCAGGCAAACAGGCAGCAGAATGAGGTGCCACGAAGGCATAACGCGGAACCACAGCATAACGATGGCAACGGCGACCAGCGAAAAGGCAAAGTTGACCAGTGAGAAGAGCACCTTCTGTACCGGGAATACCCAGCGGTGCACCTTAACCTTCTTAAGAAGCGGAGCTGCGCCCACGATCGACGTTAGCGCCTGGTTCGTAGACTCGGACATGACGGCAAAGGTGACGTTACCCACGATCAAGTACAGCGGGTACATCTCGGGCGTAATCGAGCCATTGCGACCCTGGGCAAAAATCGTCGAGAACACGATGGCCATGACGATCATCATCAGCAGCGGGTTGAGCACCGACCACGCAACGCCCAACACGCTGCGACGATACTTAATCTTAAAATCCTTGGTAACCAGCTGACGAAGGATAAACGCGTCCTTTTCAAATTCATTCTTAGCAAACGTCGCAGGCAGACTGCGAGTTTCTTGTTGCTTTGTCTGATCCGACACGGATGCAACTCCTTTACTCGTAATCGTTGACAAACGAACAGTATAGACCCGACAGGCAGGCAAACGAATCGCGCAACAAAACTGGAGAACTAACCCACATCTTAGGATGCCAGGTGCAAACGGCTATACTTTCAGAGATTGAAATTCAAAGGAGCATTAAGTGAATTCTGAATCCATTGCCGTCATTATCCCCTGCTACAACGAAGCCCTCACGATCGGTAAGGTCATCGACGACTTCCACCGCGAGCTTCCGCAGGCGACGGTTTTTGTCTATGACAATAACTCGTCGGACGAGACTTCCCGCATCGCAGCAGAGCATGGCGCGACGGTCCGCTTTGAGCCGCGTCAGGGCAAAGGCAACGTCTGCCGCCAGATGTTTCGCGACATCGATGCCGACTGCTACCTGATGGTCGACGGCGACGATACCTACCCCGCCGAGGCGGCCAAGGCCCTCTGCGAGCCCATCCTTAGCGGCACGGCCGACATGACCGTGGGTGACCGCCTTTCCAACGGCACCTACGCCGAGGAGAACAAGCGTGCCTTCCACGGCTTTGGCAACAACCTGGTGCGAGCCATGATCAAATGGATCTACGGCTACAGCTTCGATGACGTCATGACCGGTTACCGCGCCATGAGCCGCCCGTTTGTCAAAACGTTTCCCGTGCTTTCTGAGGGCTTTCAGATCGAAACCGAACTCTCCATCCACGCTGTCGACCACCGCTGGCGCATCAAAGATGTGCCCATCGAGTACCGCGACCGTCCCGAGGGCTCCGAGTCCAAACTCAACACCGTCAGCGACGGCATCAAAGTCGTCGCGATGATCGGCACGCTGTTCAAGGACTACCGCCCTCTGAAGTTCTTTACCCTGGTCGCGCTCCTGTTCGCGCTCATCGGCCTCGCCCTGGGCATGCCCATCGTTGTCGAGTATTTCCAGACCGGCCTCGTCCCACGCTTCCCCACCGCCATGCTCGCCGCCTCGTTTATGTTCCTGTGCGGCCTGAGCCTCGCAACCGGATTCATCCTCGACTCCGTGGCAAAGGTCGAAAAAAAGCAGTGGGAAGTCAACGTGTACAGCAAATACGCTTTCGATGACTATCGCAGCGACAAAACGAACGAGAGGTAAATCGCTATGCCGCTCATTTCCATCGTCGTTCCGTGCTGCAACGAGCAGGAATCGCTTCCCATCTTTCTCAAGGAGCTCGACGGCGTTGTCCATGCCATGACGCAAACGCACCCCGAAATCTCATTCGAAGCGGTCCTCGTCGACGATGGCTCGGCAGACGCAACGCTCACCGTCATGAAAGCCGAGGCCGCGGCATCGCATCCTTATCCCATTCATTGGTACTCCTTCTCGCGCAACTTTGGTAAAGAGGCGGCGCTGTTTGCCGGACTCCAGCATGCAAAGGGCGACTATGTCGCCACCATGGATGCCGACATGCAGGACCCGCCCTCGCTCCTGCCGCAAATGTACGAGATCCTACAAACCGAGGACTACGACAACGTCGCCACGCGCAGAACTACCCGCGAAGGCGAGCCTCCCATCAGGTCGTTCTGCGCCCGCATGTTCTACAAGATCATCAATCGCATTTCAAAGGCCGACATCGTCGACGGAGCTCGCGATTTTAGGCTCATGAAGCGCCCCATGGTCAACGCCATCATCTCCATGGGCGAATACAACCGATTCTCTAAGGGCATTTACGGCTGGGTCGGCTTTAAAACCAAGTGGCTCCCTTACGTAAACGTCAACCGCGTTGCCGGCGAGACCAAGTGGAGCTTTTGGTCACTGCTCCTCTATTCCATCGATGGCATCGTCGCGTTCTCTACGGCGCCACTCTCCCTTGCCGCCCTCACGGGCATCATATTCTGCCTCATCGCCATTCTGGGATTTATCGTTATCCTAGTCAAAACGCTTGTCTGGGGTGACCCCGTCGGCGGATGGCCCTCACTCGCCTGCCTCATTACGCTGTTTGGCGGCATGCAGCTTCTGTGCCTGGGAATTATCGGCGAATACCTGGCAAAGGCCTATCTGGAGACCAAGCGACGCCCCATCTATATCGTTCGCGAGTCCAACGAGGATTCTGATGACACGGTCCAGTAAATTCACACTCAAGGGCGCCGCGTTCTACGGCGCCTGTTTCACGTTTTCCGTCGCACTCTTTGTTGCGCTTGCCCTAGCAGGACATGTCTATCCCTTTGGCGACAACTCGTTTCTCACCAACGACCTAAAGTACCAATACATCGACTTCTTTGCGTGGTTCCGACGCGTCCTTTTGGGCGAAGCGAACCTTCGCTATTCCTTCTCCCAGGGACTCGGCATGAACACTTGGGGGCTCTATAGCTATTACCTTGCGAGCCCCTTCAACCTGCTCTGCGTGTCGTTTCCCCAGGACAAGCTGACGCTCTTCGTATTTGTTATCACCGCGCTCAAGCTTGGCTGTATCCACATCAGCAGCGCTTGGTATGTGCAAAAGCGCTTTGGCTTATCCAAGCCTGCGGCATTCCTGCTTTCCGCGTCATTCACGTTTTGCAGTTGGACCGTCAGCAACCTGCGCAACCCGCTCTGGATCGATTGCCTGATCCTGCTTCCCGTTTGCGCCTACGGTTGCTACGAGCTCATCCGCGAGCAGCGCATGGCGCGCCTTGTCATCGCCACGGCGCTGAACGTCATGTTCTGCTGGTACACGGCCTATATCAGCATTCTGTTCCTCTGCATCTTTGTACTGGTCGAATTTGTCGATTACGTTGCTGCTGAAGGTTTTAGCTGGAAGCTCATGCTCGACCGAGCGCTTAGATTCACGGGCGCCATCGTGCTTGGGTTGCTTCTGTCCGCTTGGACCTTTTTGCCGACCATCCTTGCCATGTCCAAGGGCGGCCCCGTCCTGG